>DATGHT010000105.1:0-7708 GCA_035307865.1 Candidatus Eremiobacteraceae bacterium
TCTCCAGTGACTCCAACACGAGCGCCCCGCCGCCTTCACCAATGACGAACCCATCGCGGTCCTTGTCAAACGGCCGGCTGGCATGTTGCGGATCGTCGTTGCGTGTGGACAACGCGCGCATAGCGCAAAAACCACCGACGGCCAATGGCGTGATCGGGGCTTCCGATCCACCGCAGATCATCGCTTCCGCATCGCCGAATTGGATGGTGCGGAATGCATCGCCGATGGCGTTGTTAGACGAAGCGCAGGCGGACACCGTCGTCTGGGTCGGCCCGCGGACGTTGAGTTTCATTGAGATGAGGCCCGGCGCGATGTTGCTGATAAGCATCGGGATGAGAAAGGGCGACAGCCGGGTCGGGCCTTGCTCCAGCATGACCCGGTGCTGCTGCTCGATCGTCAGAATGCCGCCGATGCCCGAGCCCATGATGACGCCGATGTCATCACGATTGGCATCGTTGATGACCAGGCTGGCATCCTTGACCGCTTGCTCTGCGGCCACGAAAGCGAATTGCGCGAAGCGGTCCATCTTGCGCGCTTCTTTTTTGCCGATCGCAGCGGCGGCGTCGAAGCCACGCACCTCAGCGGCAAAGCGCGTCGCCAAAGGGGCCGGATCGAACAGCGTGATGTGATTGACGGCACTCTGCCCTTTGATGACATTGGACCAAAATTCCGGCACGCTGTTGCCCAGTGGTGTCACCGCGCCCAACCCGGTGATGACGACGCGGCGCCTGCGCCCGTTGCGAGTATGTGCCATCGTGCTCACCTGGAACCATTCGCCTCGCGCAAGTGAACCCTTTCAACCAACCGCCGCCTCACCGTTGTGGGTCGCAGTGAAAGTGATGCAATCTGGTCGCTGGATTTTTTTGCGCGCTACCCATCCCTGGATTTTTTTTGCGTACTGCCGATGAAGAAAGGGGAAGTCATCAAAGAGCAGAACTTTCCGCGCGAGGATTTTTTTGAAAGTCCCCGCACCCCCGGCCAGCGCACGATAACCGCCGGATCTCCGCCAAGGCGGAACTGATTGTAGATGATGAGGCGTACAGCAACGCCCCGCGCGCACCGGAAGTCCAGAGGGGAGGTGACCTGCACACCGTGGCAAAGAAAAAGGCAGCGAAGAAAACTGCAAAGAAGGGCAAGAAGAAATAACCACGAGACATTCTCGGGTTAGCAGATTCTAAAAAAAGGGGGCGTTGCGTTTGCGCAACTCCCCTTCTTTATTTTGAGGCGAACATGCAGCAACCGATCAATCGTCCGGCGTCAGCGCCTATCTATCAATCCGCCGGCTGGATCTTCCGAGACCTTGACGAGGTCGACGACGTCTACGAAAATCGCGTCCGCGGCAGCGTGTATGGAGGCTCGGGAAGCCCCAATCACTGGGCTTTGGAGGCTGCTCTGTGCGAGCTGCACGAAGCGCCCGCCGCACTCATCACGGCGGCCGGCATGTCGGCCTTCACGGCTGCGTTGCTCAGCTTGGCGCGTGTGGGCACGCATGTGGTCGCTGCGCACGATCTCTACGGCAACACCACTCGTTTGCTGCAGGACCTGCAGCGCTTCGGCGTCGTCACGACGCTCGTCGATGTCAGCCGTCACGCCGACGTGCGTGCTGGGCTGGCTCAGCCCAACAGCATGCTGATCGTTGAAACGATTTCAAACCCGCGTCTCCAAGTGGCAGACCTCGGGGCGCTCGCAAACCTCGCGCGCGAAAGCGGCGCATTGCTGATCGTTGATAACACGCTTGCGTCGCCGTACCACTGCAAGCCCCTGAGCTTTGGAGCCAGCGCAGTTGTGGAGAGCATCACGAAATTTCTCGGCGGCCACCACGACCTCGTCTTAGGGAGCCTGCTGGGTTCCGCGGAGTTGATCGCCGCCGCCAAAACGACCGCCGGCCGCGCTGGGCTCATCGGTCCGTCGTTTGAAAGTTGGCTCGCGACGCGCTCGCTCGCAGAATACTCCTTACGAATGGAGCGCTCGAGCGCGAACGCGCAGGAAATCGCGGCCTGGCTGCAAGGACAGCCCGCGGTGCGGCGGGTCCACTACCCCGGGCTCGAGCTCAGCCCGAGTCACGCCGCCGCTATGGCGACCCTGCAAAACGGTTTCGGTCCGGTCCTGTCGTTTGAGGTCAACCCGGACAGGCAGGCCGTCAATCGGTTCCTGCATGCCTTGCAGCGGATCAAACTGGTGCTGTCATTCGGCGGAGCGGAGACGACTTTATCTCATCCCGGCACGTCCTCGCACCGCGCACTGTCACGCGAGGCACGCGAGCAACTCGGTATCCACGACGGCTTCCTGCGGCTCTCGGTTGGTGTGGAAGATGTCGCGGACGTTATCGCCGATCTCGAGCGCGGTCTGAGCGCTTTTTGACGAGCTGCCGGCTGCGGTAGCGGCGTGCTTTCACCCTGTTTCCGCACGACTCCATGGCGCACCAGGCGCTCGAGTGGTTTTTCGACCAGTCGTAAAACGCCCAGCGGCAGGTTTCGTCACCGCAGGCTTTGAGGCGCTCCCAGGAGCCGTCTATCATTGATTCGGTGGTGATCGCGAGCAGGCGGCCCAGCGCCGCATCAACTCCGGTCGCTGCGGATCGCAGCGCGGCTTTGCCGTTGGCGTCGAACTGGACGACCACATGCGCGCCGCGGGCGGCCCGGCTCAAGGTTTGGATTGCGGCGTGGCTCGGCGTTCCGTCGTCATTGGCCACAAGCAAATCGCGCAGCGCCTCTCTTACTTCCAGCGCGTGTCTTAGGTCCGCATCGGTAAGGCGCTCGTGACGATCGAGAAGCCCGTGCGCCAGGAACCAAGCCTTCAAGGCCGCTGGATCTCCTAATTCTTCTTTGCCCGGTCGCAAGTCGGCTGTATTAATGAAGGACTGCACAACGGCCAAATCGCCGGGAGCACCTTTGCGCGTTCCGGGGTCGATCGTTTGCCCGGGCTTTTGTCCCATATTCATGCTTATCTCGCCACTATTGTACATCATTAGGAGGTTACTGCGCAAGGACCCTTTTTTAGCATGTTTTTGAGCCTTACCCAGCGTAATCCATGTGTAGTGCGACTTTTGAACGATTCTGGGCTAGTAACCTCCTTAGGCGGTTGACAAGTTAGCGTAACTGCTGTAAACTCTTGGGAGGTTATAGTGCAGCAAGTGGAGCGCGGCAGCCACCGCGCCGGGGGTTAAAGAGATGGTTCAGGATTTTCGAAAATTGCAGGCTGGCGAGCGTGACGAGCTTCTGCAGTCGCGCACGACGTTGGTTCACATCCAGTTCGGTGCCGATTGCAGCCTGTTTGGGGGCTGGGGAGTGAGGATCTGACATGACACGGTACGATGGGGCACGCAGCTTTAGCGTGCGCGACCTTCCGAGCGAGCGGCTGCGCCCGCTCGTCCACCAAATCGCTAGGTTGGTCGCGATCTTGTAGCGTACATTGGCGCGGTGCAAAAACCGCTTCCGTCGAAACTGCGCGCTGCCGTCTGGGCGAGCGCGCTTGTTTTTTTCTTCCTCTCCCCCCGGACACTAGGTGCGCGCACCCTGGATCTGAGCGACCTGCGCAACGAGGTCACGTTCTTCGACCCCGCGGTGCTGCCCAATATGTCGCCGCCGGTGATCTCGCCGGATGGAGTTTGGGTGGCGTGCATCGTCAGCCAGTCCAACTACGACGACGACACGAGCGTGGATCGCATCGTGCTCATCGACGCCGCGTCTGGTTCGGCGCACGCGCTGCTGCGCGATTTCTACGGCGTTCGCAATCTCCGCTGGTCACCGGGCGGTGACCGTTTGGCGTTTCTTGGCAGCGTGCAGGATGGCAATCAGCCGCAACTCTTCGTCATCGACACGAAAACCGCGACGCGTCGCGCACTCACTGCGAGCGCCGACCGCGTTGACGATTTCGCCTGGAGTCCTGATGGCTTTGCACTCGCCTTCAGCGCCGCCGACCGCGCTCCCCGATTGCGTGGCCCGCAACGATTCGTAGGCGCCTTTGCGGTGCACGATAACGATTACCTGACGACTGCGGCGCCGCTCCCGTCTCATCTGTGGAGCGTCGCGGCCACGGGCGGCGCGCCGCACCAGCTCACTCGCGGCTCATGGATGCTTCCGAAGCAGCTGCCGATCTTGCCGCAGCACTTCCCCAGCGACTTCTTCTCGTGGTCGCCCGACGGCAAACGCGTCGTCTTCACCAAGACGCTCGATGCATACCCGGCCGACGACGATCACGCGACGATCGCGATGCTTGACCTGCGCAGCGGCCGTGCGTGGAAACTGACGAAGCACGCCGGATTGGAATCAGGCGGCGCATTCTCGCCCAATGGCCGCTATGTCGCGTATTGGTATCCGCGCGCTGGCCAGGCGATCGCGGCGAGCGACATCTACGTCACGTCGCCGTCGGGCGGCGACGGCGTAGACGTGACCGCCAAGCTGGACCGCAGCCCTTGGTTTGCTCAGTGGATGCCCAACAGCAGAGCTCTGCTTGTGGGGGCCCACGACGGAACTCATGAAAATCTGTGGATCGTCGCCTTGGACGGCTCGTACCGCAAGATCGACGTGGGCGACTTGAACGTGAGCGCTGCGAGCGTCTCCCGCTCGGGCGCGATCGCTTTCGTCGCGTCCGGCCCGCAAAGTCCGAGCGAGTTATTCTATCTGAGCTCCCCAACGGCGCGTTTGCGAAAGCTCACGAACCTCAACGGCTACTTCTCGACGATCCAGTTGGGCAGAGTCGAGAGCATCCGCTGGCCCGGACCCGACGGCTTTCAAGAAGACGGCGTGCTAACGTATCCGCCCGCTTTTGTCAAGGGCAGGCGCTACCCGCTCGTGCTGCAGCTGCACGGTTGGCCCGCTTATGCGTCGCAGACCGCGTTCGATACCGACTATCCGGGCCTGACACAATATTTTGCGGCGCACGGCTACGTGGTCTTCGAACCCAACTATCGGGGCAGCGACAATCTGGGCAACCGCTTTCAGTTCGCGCTCTTTGGCGATACCGCGGATGGACCCGCACGCGACATCATGGCGGGCGTCGCGGCGGTAGAAAAGCGGGGGTTCACAGACCCTCGCCGCCTCGCGGTGTCCGGCTGGTCGTATGGCGGCTTTTTAACGGCTTGGCTCATCAGCCATTCCGATGCCTGGAAGGCTGCGGTCGTCGGCGCCGGACCCACCGACCTCCCGGCCGACTACGCGATCTCCGACTACAACGTGTTGGACCGTTATTATTACGGCGGCTCACCGTGGTCGTCGAAACAGATGTGGCAGTTGTATCAGGACCAATCGGTGATGCCGTATGCTTGGAACGTGCACACCCCCACCCTCATCCTTTCGAGCACGGGCGATACGACGGTGCCGGTCACGCACGGCTACGAACTTTATCACGCCTTGCACGATCGCGGCGTGCCGGTGAGTTTCATAGCCTACGACAGCAACGAACATTTCCCGAGCGATCCGATAAAGAGCGAGGACATCTACCGCCGCTGGCGCGACTGGTTGGATCGCTACTTGCGCTGACGCGAAGTCTTTTTCATAATAAAAGCGCAAGATTTCGTTAAGGGAAAAAGAAAGATTGCGTTCATCGGGGCGAGGTTGCAGTCGCAACTGCAGGCTTTTTCTTGATTTTTTAAAGGGATGACGGGTACGGTTTTATGGTTCGGGTAAAACGGCAACCCTTCGGCGTCTTTGTTGCTCTTCTCGGGAGCTTTGCACTCTGCGCCATGCCGGTCTTCGCCGGCACAACGGGCGGCATCCAAGGCACGGTCGCCGATGCCGCGGGGCATGCGCTCGGCAACGTGCAGGTCTCGGCGGCTGCACCGTCTGCGCACGCCAGCACCGTCAGCGGCAGTAACGGTTTTTATTCGCTGAACGGTCTGCCTCTCGACACGTACGTCTTGACCTTCACGAAAGACGGCTACCAAACCCAGGTCATTCCGGGCATCACGATCTCTCAGGATCAGGTCGCGCGAGTCAACGCGCAAATGCTGACCGGCGTCCGCACGCTGGCGCGCGTCACCGTGCGCGGAGTCACCTCGCTCATCCAGCCCAAGCAGACGGCAGACACGTACGTCGTCAACGAATCGCGCTTGTCGGACATCAACGGGTCGCCGCAGGATCTCAACGGGTTCCAGGCCTTCAATTCACTGCCAGGCGTGACGACGGATAATTTCGGCTATCCCGTCATTCGCGGCGGGGCCGAGAACGATATCGGGTACCAGTTCGACGGCGTCGATGACACCGATCCGGTCACGGGTCAATTTCTCAACGCGGTCTCGCTCAACGGTGCGCGCAGCGTGCAGCTGTCCACCGGCGGCTACGACGTCAGCAGCGGCAACACGAACACCGGCGTGATCAACGAAGTCATCAAACGCGGTACCTATCCCGGCTCCGGGCAAATGACCGGTCGTATCATCGGACCGACGTACGGCCACGAGATTTCTTTCGACTACGGCAGCGCCACGCCCGACAATCGCTTCAGCTACTACTTCTCATACGGCGGCCAGCGTGACGCATCGGATTACGGCGACCGGCGCACCATTTATCCGTTACAACTCGCCAACACGGATTTCACGACCCTCAATGACGAGGTCGCGAACTTCTTCTATCACTGGGGCAGCGGCAACAAGAACGAGTTGCAGTTCATCACCAACCTCTCGGCGCAAACGTTTGGATTCGGCTACCTCGTCGCTCCGTCCATCGCTCCCTACGCGCCCAACAATGGCAACGTGCAAGCCGGGAGCGACCCTTTCGGGTTGGGCCCGCAGCCGGCCGGCGCTCCTTCGACGTTCCAAAGTGACTATATCCAACTCTTTCCCGGTCAAGTTGCATATCGTCAAAATACGGGCACGGTCGACACGCAGACTTTCAATTCGACCATCGACAAGCTCAACTTCAAGCGCCAGCTGACACCGTCGAGCTTCGCGGAGGCGCGGGTCATGCGCACGAGCGAAAATCTTATCTTCCGCTACCCCTATGATCTCGGGTCGTTCTCAGACTTCTACGAAGATCTGCAGACGACCGGGCTGGCGGAGGCCTTCGACTACACCAATCAACTCAGCAGCAAGCACGAGATCGCGTTCGGCGCCGACGACTGGTACTACAAGAACCAGTACTCGGCCGGCACGTTGAGCTTGACCACCGCGTTCCAGCCGCTCGAAGATTTCGGCTGCCCGCAAATCGCGTCCGCGTTGAACTTCATGCCGGCGCCGATCTTGACCACGACGAGCGCGTTTGTTTCCACTCCGGGCGTGGGCGGATGCTATATCGGTCCCTACAATGCGGCGATCAACGCGGCGGTTCCGGCACTCGGTGCAAATGGTCTGAGCTTGCCGACGAGCCCGGCTCTCGCTCCGATGCAAACGTATGCCAGCGACCTCTCGTATGCGAACGATCCGCTGCACCGCTACGATGTGTACGTCAAGGACCGCTATCAACCCAACGACAAGCTCACGATGACGCTTGGATTGCGTTTTGATAAGGAAGCTATCGGCATCCCGGCCGCCGCAGCCGCCTTGAACACGACCTACTTCATTGACGATAACGGGAACGTCCAAACGATCCCTGGTACCCCGCTGGGCACTGACGTCACCCAGCCGTCGCAGCTCAGTCCGCGGATCGCCATCAGCTACGAGATCAATGCGCAGAACACGCTGCGTTTCTCCTACGGAAAGAATATCGAGTTCGTGCCGACGTCGGCGATCGAAAATACCTACAACGTCGACCCGCGCCTGCAAAATTGCACGATC
>DATGHT010000106.1:0-2316 GCA_035307865.1 Candidatus Eremiobacteraceae bacterium
CACTCGAGGACCAGACCCACGAGGAGTTCTGGCAGCAGCTGCTGCGCTGGCTGGTGACGGATACGCCGGGGCGCGTGGTGGCGTCCATCCCGTCGCAAATGATGTTTGACGACGGCCGCGTGCAGTTTTCCGCCGATGTGCGCGACAAGAATTTTCTGCCCGCTTCGGACGCGCACGTCGAGGCGCACATCCTCGGGCCGGGAGGCTCGGCGGCGCAGATCGAGATGACGCCCGACCCGAACACCGCGGGGATGTTTCGCGCGGAGTGGACCGCGGATCAGCCGGGAACGTATCTCACCGAGATAACCGCGACGCGCGACAAAGACGAGCTGGGGCGCGACGTGCTCTCCTTCGCGCGCATGGACGGCGTCGCGGAAAATTTTCATACGGAACAAAATCGCGATTTACTCGAAAAACTTTCGGCCGAAACGGGCGGGCGATATTGGGCGCCGCAGGATGTGTCGCGCCTGCCCGGCGAAATTTCGTATAGCGAGGCCGGTATCACGGTGCGCGACACGAAAGAGCTGTGGAACATGCCGATCGTTTTCTTGCTGCTGATCGCGCTGCCCTCGGCGGAGTGGCTGCTGCGGCGCAAGTGGGGCGTGGTATGACGGCGAGCGCGCACCCCGTGGCGCCGGCGTCTCGCCGGCGGTTTTTCGATGTTGCGGCGACGCGCAAAACCGCCGGCGGGACGCCGGCGCCACGTGCTCTTGCAGGGCTCTGGCGCAAAGCCGTTTTCGTCGTGGCATGCTGCACCGCGTGCGCAGGAATCGGCGCGCGCGCCACTCAAGCGGCGCCCTACTACGTCACCGTGGCCGGCCTTGGCGGCGAGCCCGACTACGAGCAGCGCTTCACGGCGCTCGCCAAGGACCTCGACAAGCTATTCAAAGCGGCGGCGAGCGACGCGCATGTCTACACGCTGACCGGTGCCGATTCGACCAAGGCGCATTTGACCGACACACTCGCGCAGATCGCCCACGAAGCCAAGCCCGAGGACGAATTCACCTTGGTCCTGATTGGCCACGGCTCCTACGACGGCGAGGAGTACAAGTTCAACCTGCCCGGGCCCGATATTTCCGCGGAAGACCTGGCCATTTTGTGCGACCGCATCCTCGCGAAGCGCCAGTTGATCGTGAACACGACAAGCGCGAGCGGCGGATCGATCGGCGCGTTGCAGCGGTCGGGGCGCATCGTGATTACCGCGACGAAGACCGGCACGGAGAAGAACGCTACTGTCTTCGCGCGCTACTGGGTGGACGCATTGCGCGACGGCTCGGCTGACACGGACAAGAATGAGTCGATCAGCGCGCTCGAAGCGTTCGTCTACGCCGATCGCAAAACAGCGGCGTTCTACGAATCGGAAAAGCGCCTGGCGACCGAGCATCCTGTTTTTGAAGACACGGGAAAGAAAGAAGCGGTGCGCGCGGCTTCGACCGAAAGCGGCGAGGGTCAGCTTGCCGCGAGTTTTGTGGTGCTTCGCCTGGGCGCTGCGCAAAAAGCGGCGAACGATCCTGCCAAGCGCGCGCTGCTCGAGAAAAAGGAAGAGCTAGAACGGAAGATCGATCTGCTGAAATATCAGAAGGCGGCAATGTCCGCGGACGATTACAAGAAGCAGCTCTCGGACGCGCTGCTGGAGCTGGCCAAAACGCAAGAGGATCTGGACAAATGAGGCGGCAGGGCGCACGGACTGCGGCGCGTGGAATCGCCTGCGCCGTGGTGTGCGCTGCGTGCCTGGTTTGCGCGGGCGTTGCGTTCGGCGCGACGCCCGACGAATGCCGCGTTTTGCGCAAACACGGCCGCCGCGCCGAAGCGCAAAAATGCTACGAAACGCTCACGCTGGCCGGCGATCCATCCGTCCGCGCAGAAGGCTACTGGGGCCTCGAACAATATGAGGAAGCCAACAATCAGTTCCGCACGGCGGTAAACGTTTACCCGCGGAACGCGATGATCCGCGTTCGCTGGGGCCGCCTGATGCACGAGCGTTTCAATAACACCGATGCCGCGAAACTCTTCCAGGAAGCTTTGGAAAGGGACCCCAAGAACGCGCAAGCCTACTACGGCCTCGCGCTGGTGAGCGCCGATGGATTCGACAGCAAGGCCGTGGAATATACGGTCAAGGCGCTCGCACTCGATCCCAAACTTGCCGAAGCCCACGAATTAATGGCCACTCTGCTGCTCGAGGACTCCGATAAAGCGAAGGCTTTCACGGAGGCCGATGAAGCCTTGAAGATTTCCCCCGAAGCGCTTGACGCCATGGCCATTCACGCGGCCATTGAAATTCTGGCCGACCGCTCGCCCGATGCGTGGCTCGACAAG
>DATGHT010000107.1:0-8625 GCA_035307865.1 Candidatus Eremiobacteraceae bacterium
TCGAGCATCGGCGCTGCGGAACCGATCCCCTCGACGCCCAAGACCATTTCCGCGCTGCACGCAGAGTTCGTTTCGCTCGCCGAAGCGCACCACCGCAATCCCGATATCGCCGCCGGCATGACCGATCCGGGCGTCGTGATCCCCGGGCTGAAGGCGAAAGGCCAGATCATTTCGCTCTCGCCGGCGCAAGCGATGAAGTACCACTTCATCGACGGGGTTGCGATGACCGACGTGGGAGCGCTTGCGCAGGCGGGGATACGCTATCCGCGCTTGCAATTCGCCGAACCGACGATGGGCGAGCGCATCGCGCAATTCGTCGCCGACCCGATTGTCTCGGGTTTGCTGCTGACGATCGGCTTTTTGGGCTTGCTCATCGAGATGCAAACGCTGCACCTCGTGGCCGGCATCATCGGAATCGCGGCGCTGGCGCTGTTCTTCGGCGCGCACATCGTCGCCGGTTTTTCGAACTGGATCGTGCTCGCGTTGTTCGCGCTCGGCGTCCTGGCATTGCTCTTCGAACTGCACGTGCTGCCCGGCCACGGCATTTCCGGCATCATCGGGACGGTGCTCATCTTGGCGAGCATCGTGCTGGCTTTCGGGCTGACGCTGTTCATCGGCATCATCACCACCGGACTCTCGCTGATCGCGGCGATCGTGATTTTCTTCCTGGCGTTGCGCTGGCTGCCCGACAGCGCGTTCATGCGCCGGCTGGCGTTTGCGGGCGCCCAATCGGCCGTGGAAGGCTACACCGCCGCACCCAATCTGAGCGGCCTCGAAGGTTCGACCGGCGTCGCGGAATCGTTCTTGCGGCCGGCCGGCGTCGCGACCATCAACGGCAACCGCTATCAAGTGCAAACCGACGGCGAATTCATCCCCGCGCAGACCGCCATCCGCATCAAGCGCGTCGAAGGTTCGAAAATCTTCGTCGCACGCGCCTAAAGGAGCGTCATGTTAAGTACGTTGGGCCCCGGATTGATCATCGTTATCGCGATCGCGCTCATCATCGCGTTCTTCTTGTTCATCTATTACTTCCCGTTCGGTCTGTGGATCCGTGCGCAGGCAGCGGGCGTTCATCTGGGGATCTTCACGCTCGTGCGGATGCGCCTCATGGGTGTGCCGCCGTCGGTGATCGTTGATGCGCTCATCATGGCGCGCAAGGCCGGCTTGAACGTCACCGACACACAGCTGCAATCGCAATACCTTTCGGGCGGCCACGTCGACAACGTGACGCTTGCGCTGATCGCCGCGCAGCGCGCACAGATCCCGCTGCCTTGGGAACGAGCCTGCGCGGTGGATCTTGCCGGCCGCAATCCGCAAGAAGCCGTGCAGATGTCCGTCAATCCCAAGGTTATCGAAACGCCGATTTTCCAAGGCGTGGCCAAAGACGGCATTCAGCTCAACGTCAAAGCGCGTGTCACCGTGCGCGCGGCGATCGATCGTTACGTGGGCGGCGCCGGCGAAGCAACCGTCATTGCGCGCGTCGGTGAGGGCGTCGTGGCCGCGATCGGCAGCAGCGATACCTATAAGGAAGTGCTGGAAAACCCGGATCATATCAGTAAGACCGTGCTGGCCAAGGGACTCGATGCCGGTACCGCCTTCGAGATCGTTTCCATCGACATCGCAGACGTCGACGTCGGCCGCAACGTCGGGGCCGATCTGCAAACGGCGCAAGCCGAAGCCGACCGCCGGGTCGCCCAGGCAAAAGCCGCCGAGCGCCAATATGCCGCGCTCGCGCAAGAGCAAGAGATGAAGGCGCAGACGCAAGCCATGCGCGCGAAGGTCGTGGAAGCCGAGGCGCTCGTGCCCGCGGCCCAGGCAGAAGCGTTCCGCGCAGGTCATCTGGGCATCATGGATTTCTACCGCATGCAGAACGTCTTGGCCGACAGCGACATGCGCAATTCGATCTCGCAGCAGAGCGGCGGCGGCGCGCCGCCACCGCCACCACCGACACCGCCGGCTTCGTCGTAGCGGATGGGCACATTCGTGCCGCCCGAAGTGCACACGCAGGCGGCGCTCGACCCGTTCGGTTGGGTCATCTTGGCGATCGTGGTGTTCAACTTGATGGCGCCGCTGTTCGCGCGCCGCAAACCCAAGCCGGCGCCCGTCCAGCCGGCGGCAGCGCCGGCGCCGACCGCGCCGCCAGCAGTGCAGACATTCAGGACCATCACCGACGCCGATCGCGCCCGGCTGCGAGGAGCGCTGGCACAGGGCGGGATCGCTGCACTCGCCACCGAGTTGCAACGGCGTCAAGCGCAAGCGTCGACGACGCCGCCGGCCGTCGCCACGCTGCCCGCCGCCGCGCCCGCCTACGCGAGGCTGGTGCCGCAAATTTCACTCGCTCAAACAGCCGCTGGCCTCAGCGCTTCCGTGCTGTCGCCGGCCGCATTGCCCGCTCCCGCGCTGCCGCCCATGGCCACGACTGACGGTCTCACCCTGATGTCGCTCGAATCGGGGGCGACGGCGTTCAACAGACTGGCGATCAACGCGCAAAACTGGGAGGCTGGCGGTCCCGCTCTGACGCTTCGCGCGATCGCCTCGCCTGGCGCACTGGCATCCGCCTTCGTCGCCGCCGCGATCGTCGGGCCGTGCGCCGCCCTCCGACCCCTCGGCCACACGCCGGCCGGCTGGTAGCTGCGATTTCGAGAACATCCGCCGGGCCAAAAGTTTCGCGTCCGGGTGCCAAGGGCACGGCCGCAGCGCACGTCTCGGTGCGCGCGCCACGTTTGCGCGGGGTGCGGGTGGCTGCGCTGCGCCGCACTGCTTGCCTGGCCTTGCAGCGGGCAGCCCCGCACGTGGTCGGCGAGGTCGCCATTGCGCTTGTGAACGACAAGAAGATCCGCGAACTCAATCGTCGCTATCGCGCCAAGGATGCCGCCACCGACGTGCTCTCGTTTCCCTTGAGCTCGGGCCAAGCCGAGCACGAACCGTTTGGCGACGTCGTCATCTCTTATGAAACTGCGCGACGCCAGGCGAGCGAATACGGCGCAACGCTGCAGCGCGAGCTGCAGCGCCTGCTCATCCACGGCACGCTGCACTTGTGCGGCTTCGATCATCACGAACCGCGCGCCGCGGCGCGCATGCACGCGCTCACGCGACGCTTACTGCAGGCGGCCGGCGATGGCTAGATACAATGTCTAACCGCCCGCTGTATTCTGCGTTTGCCGATGCTGGCGACGGCATTTGGCGCGCGCTGCGCGAGGAGCCGAATTTCCGCATCCAGCTCGCCGCGGCCGCAGTCGCCGTTGCGTTGGCGGTCTGGTTGCATTTCGACCTTTGGCGCTGGATCGCCGTCGTACTCGTCATCGGCATCGTGCTTGCATCGGAATTGTTCAACACGTGCCTGGAGCACGTCATCGACCTCATCAAACCCGAAGCGCATCCGCTTGCTCGCTTCGCCAAGCACGCCGGAGCCGGCGCGGTCCTGGTCGCGAGCCTCTCCGCGGCAGTCGTGGGAGCCCTGCTGTACCTGCCGGCGCTTGCGGCATGGTTTCGCGGGCGTTGAGCACAGCGGACAGGTGGAAAATGCCGGCGCGAACGCGAATGGCCAGGAGCGTGAAAACGCACACATGGAACCATCATTAGGACGTAGGAGTCGCGGCTTGAGCGGACGCAATGGGCCGCTCGTCTGCACGGCTCCGCTTTTATGACGTCCGATTTTCGTTTTTTGGCCATCGCCGGCATTGTGTGTTTGGTCCTGCTCGCCGGCCTTTTCGCCGCCTCGGAAGCATCGCTGCTCGCGCTCAGCCGGCTGCGCATTCTTCAGCGCTCGGGGAACGGCAAGACAACCCGGCTGATCAAGCTCGTCGACGAGCGCAACCACTACTTGACCACGATTCTCGTGGGCAATACCATCGTGCTGCTCGCCGCCGATTCGCTCGCGACCTGGGCTGCCATCGCGTACGGCGTGTGGCGCCCGGTCTTGACGGCGACCGTTGTCATGACGATTTTGCTCTTGGTGTTCGGCGAAATCGTGCCGAAAATGGTCGTGGTGCAGGATGCCAACAAGTGGGCGCCGCGCCTCGCCGGCTTCTTGCAGGCGATCAACTTCGTGCTGCGGCCCATCACCTGGGGCATCGTCACGCTGACCGCCTGGCTCATTCGCCTTTTTGGCGGTGGCCCCAATGCGGCCGGGCCTTACGTGACCGAAAGCGACATCCGGACGCTCGTGAACGTGGGCGAGAAACAAGGCGTCATCGAGGAAGAAGAAAAGGAGATGATCCACTCCATCTTCGAGTTCGGTGACACCGTCGTCCGCGAAGTGATGACTCCCCGTACCGACATGGTCTGCGCCGATGTCGAAGATCCCGTGCGCACGGGCGTCGAGCTGGTCATCAAAGAGGGCTACTCGAAGCTGCCCGTTTTCGAAGAGAACATCGACCACATCGTCGGGGTCGTGCACGACCGCGAGTTGTTGGTCTACGTGTCGCGCGGCGAACTCGACGCTCCGCTGCGCTCGCTCATGCGCCCGATCAAGGCCATCCCCGAGAACAAAAAGGTCGCCGACCTGCTGCGCGAGATGCAGGCCGAGAAAGTATCGGTGGCGATCGTCGTGGACGAGTACGGCGGTACCGCCGGGCTCGTCACGATGGAGGACCTGCTGGAAGAGATCGTCGGCGAAATCATGGACGAATACGACGCCGAATCGAACGATAACCCACCGGAGATCACGCCCGCGGGCGAGGGGCAGTTCATCGTCGATGCCCGTATGAACATCGATGACGTCAACGAGCGGCTGGGACTGCACTTGCCCACGGAGGACTTCGAAAGCATCGGCGGCTACACGTTCGGCCTGTTCGGACGTGTCCCGGTTCCCGGCGAACATGTCGTTATCGACGGCGGCGTGGAATTAGTTGTGGAAAAGACCGCAGGCAGAAGGTTGCTTTCCGTGCGCATCAAGAATGCGCACGTGGGAAACGAGGCCGGAGCGGGTATGATCAATACGCAGACGGCCGAACATTGAGTCGTTTACCATGGCGAGTCGGGCGGGAGGTTCTGGGTGCCAAGGTTGGATGACGCGCAACTGGAGTCGCTGGTCAGCAAGGCGTGGGAAGCAAGGCTGAACGCATACGCTCCCTATTCGCAGTTTCACGTAGGCGCGGCGCTGCTCACTGCAGATGGCCGCGTTTTCACAGGCGCCAACGTCGAGAACGCGTCGCTGGGTCTGTCGATGTGCGCCGAGCGGGTCGCGATCGGTGCAGCCGCCGCCGCCGGGGCGCGCAGCATCGTGGCGATTGCGGTCGCAGGAGGCGACGACAACGGAGTAGTGCCCTGTGGCGCCTGCCGCCAAGTGTTGAGTGAGTTTTCGCCGAGCATGTTGATCGTGCGCTGCCGCCCCGACGGCAAATATGACGTCACATCGCTCGAGCAGCTGCTATCGTCACCGTTCAAGGGCGACAGCGTCGAAAAGGGCAGGAAAGCCCAGCCCGAGCCGGTCCAGGCGGGAGTTTCGTAGCCCCGGAACGCCGTCCACAGGGCGCTCCATACCGCTTGCGAGCGCAATAGTTGTGAAATCATTTTCAGTTGAGGCTTTCGTGCTTCGCAGGCGTCCGCTTGGCGAAGCGGACCGCATCATCACGCTCTTCTCGCGCGAGCGCGGCAAGTTGGCCGCGGTCGCCAAGAGCGCGCGCAAATCACATAGCAAGTTCGGCGCTCGCCTGGACTTTTTCACACGCGTGCAGGTCTCACTGCATGCCGGGCGCAGCTTAGACGTGATCACCGCGGTCCAGAGCGTGAAGTCGATTTGGGATCAGCTCGTCGACCCCGAGACCTTCGCGCTCGTTTCGTACGTCGCCGAGGTCGTGGATGCGTTGTGCGAAACCGACCTCGCCATTCCGGATCTCTATGCGGTGTTATGCGAGCTGCAAGCCGCGCTTGCACTCGGTCTCGTGAATCGCGATCTGCTCATGGCGGCCGCGGACTTGCGCATGTTAGGCGCCCTAGGGCTAGCGCCCGAACTCGACGCCTGTGCGCGCTGCGGCGCGGCCTTGGGCCAGCGGCCGCTGCATGGCGGGCGCGCGCTGCTCTCGCCGCAGGCCGGCGGCCTGCTCTGCAATACTTGCCTGCGCGAGATTCGCGCTTCCGGGGAAAGCAGCGAAGCGCGCGGGCTCTTTCCCATCAGCGCACGCGATTTTGCGGCGCTGCGCGCGGCACGCACACAATCCATGGCAGCCATCGTGCAGTCCGAACCGGGCCCGCACCCTCGCGTCGACGCGCGCGTGCACAAAGCGACGCACGCGTTCGTCGAATACCAACTGGGCCGCCGCTCGAAGGCATTGGCCGTCGGCGGCGCCGACAGCAAGTTCGAGCGTTCGGCAGCGCGCCGCGCATGAGCGCGATCATGGCCGTCGACGTCGGCAGCGTGCGCATCGGCTTGGCGATTTGTGAAGCGCCCGGCGTGCCCGCGATGCCGCTTGAGACGATCGCGCATACCTCGCGCGATCGCGACATCCAAGCGATCCTGCAGCGCGCGCGTGAACGCGACGCAACCGTGATCGTGGTGGGCTATCCGCTGCGGCTGGACGGCTCCGCAGGCCCCGCGGCCAAGAGGATTGACGCGTTCGTGGCGGCCCTGCGCGCGGTCTTTGCCGGTGCGGTCGTCGTGCAAGACGAGCGCTTGACAACTGCGGCAGCCGGTCGCAAGCTGCGCGATCTCGACCTGCCCGGCAGCAAGAAGCGCCGCCTGGTTGACCAGCTGGCGGCAGTAGAAATTCTCAACGGCTATCTTGCAGTCAAAGACCGTAGCTAGCGTGCGCCGCCTGGCTGCCGGCTGCATGCTGCTTCTTGTCGTGCTGGCCGTGGTGGCGTGCGGGTCTTTGGCGTGGCTGGTCTACGGCGATCGCCGGCTGCCGGCGGCGCCTGCTGTCGTCGACGTCGCGCCGGGCAGCAGCCTGAACGATATCGCGGCACAACTCAAGCAGCAGGGCGTCGTTTCGTCGGCTCGCCTATTTTCTTTGTATCTGCGCAGCCGCCACGACGCGGTAAACCTGCAAGCTGCAGAATACGACTTTCCGGCAAACGCTACGATGGTCAACATCGCCGATCTCCTGGTCGCGGGCGGCCACGCCTCGAACATCTGGGTGACGATTCCGGAGGGCTACACCGCTCGTCAAATCGCACAGCGGTTGGCTGCCGCCGGCTTGGTCAGCGTGCCTTCGTTCTTGGACGTCGTGCGTCATGGCTCGCTGCGCCTCGACGGATCTGCAAGTGATGGGCTTGAGGGCTTCTTGTTTCCCGATACGTATCTCATACCACGCCATGCGGGCGCGGCGGCAATCGCACGCTTGATGACGCAACAGTTCTTGCGCGAGCTGCCCGCGAATCACGCCCAGCTCGCGCGCCAGCTCCACTTCACGATCCCGCAGCTCGTGACGATCGCGTCCATGGTCGAGCGCGAAGCGAAAGCAGACGACGAGCGGCGCACCATGGCGGGCGTCTACTTCAACCGCCTGCACCTCGGCATGCCGTTGGAGGTGGACGCGACGATAGAGTACGCGCTACCGCAGCACAAGAACGCGCTGTCGCTGCGCGATCTGAAAGTCGACAGCCCGTACAACACGTATCGTTACAGCGGCTTGCCTCCGACGCCGATCGCAAATCCCGGCCGAAAGTCCTTGCTTGCGGCGTTCCATCCCGCGAAGACGGATTATCTGTACTATGTCTATCGCGGTAACGGCCATCACCAATTCTCCCGCACCTTAGATGAACAGCAGGCAGCGGAACGTAAGTACCTGCACTAGCGAGCTCCGGACCGTTAAGGAGAGGCGCCCATGCAACACGAACGATTTCAAAGCGTGCACAACGGCAGGCGTCAAGAAGCAGAACGCGTCGAAATAGAGGACACAATCGTTGTCGAGACCGACGCCGCGGAGCAGGCCGACGCAAGCGCAGAGCAGCGGGAATTTGAAGTCGTAGGCATCGTCGAAGATGCGGACTCTTCCTCGCGCTACGCGGTCTGTTACAGCGAAAGCATGGATGAATTCATCGTGACCGACGAAGTCGGCGCATTGCTCAGCGATGAAGCCTTAGCGCAAGAAGTCCTGGATGATTTCTTGCAGCAGGCGGCCGACACGGCAGAGGAGGGCGACGCATAGCGCTCGAGGCCAGTATCGCGCCGCACCCGCGCGCCGGCTCACCGGTCGTCTTGTTCTTGTCTGCCAGCGTCGGTGAGGGCCACACCGCGGCTGCGCAGGCAGTGTCTTCGGCGTTGCTGGAACGGCGGCCATACGCGACATGCGAGGTCGTCGATTCGTACCGGTACGCTTCGAACGTCTTTCACCGTGTCGCAAGCAACGGTTACCTCGGCATCGTGAAGATGCTGCCGCAGTTGTACAAGTACGTCTACGATCAAGCCGAGCGCGCCACCAAGGTTTCCGCCTTCAAGAAGTGGCTGCACCACTATACGGCCGTCAACTTGCGCCAGTACGTCGCCGAGCTGCGTCCCGACGTGGTCGTGTGCACGCACGCTTTTCCGTGCGGGGTGATGGCAGAATACAAGCGCGAGTACGAAGATGCGCCGCCGGTCGTCGGCATCGTCACGGATTTCGTGGTGCATCCGTTTTGGATCCACCGCAATATCGACAAGTATGCGGTGGCCACGAACGCGATGCGTCAGACGCTTGTGTCGCG
>DATGHT010000108.1:0-7075 GCA_035307865.1 Candidatus Eremiobacteraceae bacterium
GAGACTTCGCAGAGCATCCGGGTCCAGCGCCCAGCCGTTCTCCTCGTCGCCGGTCCAAGACGAGACGTCGCAGCCGAGTGCGCGGGCAACCTCATAATGAGATTGATAGCAGGGCGTTTGCACGACGACATGGTCGCCCGCCGTCAGCGCGCAATTCATGAACGAGAAGATCGCCTCGGAGCTACCCGCCTGCAACAAGACTTCTTCTGCCGCGATCGTGCTGTACATGTCTGCGACAGCTTGTCGAAGCGCCGGCGTGCCAGCGGCTTCAATGTAGCCGAGGCGCAATGAGGACAACCCCTCGCGCGCCTCGGGCTCCAGCATCAAGAGTTCGTCGAGTCCAACCGATTCGCAATCGGAGGTACAGAGCAGGTAGGGCGCAGTGAACTCATAACGGTCAAAAAAACGCTCGAGCTTAAACTCTCCGATGCGCATGCCGCGCATTTTCTGCGCAGGACCGTTGGCTCCATGCGGCGCTGGCGAACTCGCCAACGCAAGCGCGGGCTCTCGATTAGCAGTGAAACCAGCCGTCAGCCGAAAATATCCGCCTAATGGGTGAGCGAGCTGTTACAGGTCGTGGATAAAGGGGCTACCATGAGCAATCGAATCGCCGTTGTTTCCTTTTCTTGCGCCATCATTGCACTTCTGGTCGCGCTTTCGCCTGCGCCGATACTCGCGGCCGCCAACGGCGAAATTCGCGGCACGGTCGTTTCTGCAGCCGAAAATAAACCGGTCCCGAACGCAGTCGTTTCCTTGCAAGGGCCGATCCAGGATAGCAAGACGACTGACCAGACCGGAGCCTTCGACTTCAAAGGATTGCCGCCGGGAATCTATACGCTCGACGTCGGGAAACCAGGGTATGCCTCGGTCTCGACAAGCGACATTGTCCTCGCAGCCGACGTCATGGTGACCCAGCGGCTGGAGATTGCGCCTACCTCTTTCAAGTCGCTGGGCTCTGTCACGATCAGAGCGCGCAACAGCCTACAGACATCATCCCAAGTCTACGAGACTGCGCCGGCGCAAGTCATGAAGGATCAGGGTATCTTTCGGGTTAGCGATTACTTGCGCAACTTGCCCGGAGTCAACTCCTTTACGACGGCTACGCCGGGCGACGATGTCAGCTTGAACCTTCGTGGATTTGCGAACACCGAGACACTAGCGTTGCTGAATGGCCACTACTTCGCCCGCAACGAAGATCGTTATGGCATGAATTATTCCGACACACCGGTGATGGGCTTGAAGAGCAGCCAGGTCATCTACGGGGCGGGCGCAGTCGGTTTCTATGGCGTTGACGCGATCGCTGGAGTTGTGAACCTGCAAACAATCGATCCTACTCCCAGCCAAGAGACGCGCC
The DNA here is from genome assembly GCA_035307865.1 of Candidatus Eremiobacteraceae bacterium. Classification (GTDB taxonomy): domain Bacteria; phylum Vulcanimicrobiota; class Vulcanimicrobiia; order Eremiobacterales; family Eremiobacteraceae; genus JALYZS01. Next base: position 1,355 of record DATGHT010000108.1, read on the forward strand.
TCGAGATCGGCGGCGGCACCTATAGCGCATCGATTCTGGGCCTGCAGACAACCGGGACGGTCCAGAAACTAGGCTACGCATTTGCATACGGGCAAAACGTCACCAACGGCCCGATCGACCACCGTTTGGTGTACAATGCGCCCTATGGCAACGCGCTCGGTTGTACGCCGCAGCTCATCACCTTGGGTTGTGGCTCTTACATCGTGGATCAGCAAACCGTACGCCGTAGCGGTGTTGTGACGCTGCGCTACAGCTTCGATCCCACTACCACGGTAGCGATCACTGGGGTGACGCTGCATGCTTGGGACGATGGAAGCGGCAACGGCGCCAACGACTGGCTGCTACCCAAATTTGCACCCCCGCCCCCGCCGCTCGTATCGGGTGCACAGGGATCCGGCCCGGTCTGGTTGTCGACGGGGATCAACGACGGCGAGATTCGTTTCTCGAAGCAAGCCGGCCGAAATCTCGTGGTGGTGGACGCGTTTCGAAGCTATTTCACCGCCGGCCGCAACTATCAGTTCAACATCCCGCCTGCTTGGCAAACGGAAACAGGGGCAATCAACGGGTTGACCATTTCCGATCAGATATTTCTCGACAAACACACGATCGGTTTCGGGTACTACACACAAGGCGCCAGCGACTACTTCAATGGTCAGCCGTCCTCCAATCCCAGCTACCAACCATTTAGCGCCTACTATGTGAACAGCAACGTCTTCTTGCAAGACGAATGGCAACCGGGCCGCAAGTTGTCGGTAAACGGCAACCTATGGTTCAAGCGTTCTCAGCTCGTGCAGGGCTCGCACATCGATCCACGTCTTGCGTTTATTTACCGGCCGAGTTCGAACGACGTGCTGCGGCTGAGCTTTTCCGGCGGCCAAACGTATCCCAGCGCTTACATCCATGCGGCGCAGTTCAACCCTATCGCGACCGTGAATTTCGTGTGCGGACCGCCGCTGCAGGCGCAGATCGGCATCGGTCCAAGTTCAAGCGCACAAGCGGAGACGAGTCGCGACATCGAGCTCGGCTACGGCCATCGGTTCGCAAACGGTGCGCTCATCCAGGGCAACTTATACGATACGATCTTGTACAACCAGTTATTGGGAACAAACGTGACCGCCACTTCGCTAGGATCCAACTACCTGCCGCCCGGATATCTCGCGCAGCTCAACGCGAAGAACCCGTGCGGCGGGAGCCTCACCACCGACAACGTCATCGTCAACGTGTTTCAAAACCTCGGGGTTGCCCGTTACCACGGGTTAGAGTCGAATGGTTCTTATCCATTGCGCTCCAATTTCTTTGCCGATTGGTCTTACGACATTCAGCTCGCGTCGCCGAGCGCGATCGATCCGAAAGTGTATGCGAACTCGCCGGGACTTATGATCGGCAGACAATATTTCGGCGTGCCGATGCACAAGGCGTCTTTAGCATTGCGCGCCGACAATCCGCACGGCGTCTCCGGACAGGTCGTCGCCTACTTTACATCGGAGAACAACCTCAACAATCTGCCGGGCTACGTTCAAGTCAACGGCGATGTAGGCACCGAGTTCGGACCAGGCAGGTTGAGCTTGGGAGCGGTGAATATTCTCAACAAGGCTCCCTTCGACTATGGCCAGCAATTCATCGGCATTTCAGAGTTCCAGCAGCCAGGCAATCCCGTGGTGCCGACCGAGTTGTTTGGGTTGCCGCACCCCAGCGTGTTTCTCAAGTATGATGTGCGGGTACATTAGCCGACTCCGGGTGGGTGCTATGGCATACTTCCCTTTTTCTAGATTAGGGCGTACACGTTTCTATCGGTGCTTCCCACGTAGATGGTACCGCCCGAAACAACCGGCGAGGATAGAATAGCACCCACGCTCATCATCTTCGTGTAGCCGACGATCAAGTCGTCGTAGAAGTCCGACGCAAAAGCAGCGTCGTACTTTGGAGTACCGTCGGAGTTTGTGTAGCGCGGACCATTCTGTTTGGCTGCAGCCGTCTCGAAAGTCCATGCGACTTTCTTCTCGTTCAAGTCGATCGCGATGAGTTTGCCGGAGTGCGAGCCCATGTAGAGCATGTTCGCGGCGATGGCCGGCGACGAGAACGTCGGCCAGCTGCGGAAGTTCAAGGAAAACAGAGGCCTACCGGTCTTCGCATCGACGTCGTAAAACAGCCCCGAGTCGGAGGTGGCGAAATAAACGTGCCCGTGGCGCACCGCCGGCGAACTCACGATCCACGATCCGTGCGTTGGGAAATCCCACTTTTTCTCTCCCGTGCGCGCATCGAGTGCGTAGAGATGCGAATCGCGGCACCCGAAAAACACCGTGCCGTCCGACACCGCGGCCGAGGATTGGATGCCGACTTGATTGTGAATATCGGGGTCGTCACCAGTCTTGAAGCGCCATTTTTGCTTTCCGCTTGCAGCGTCCAGCGCATAGAAGTAGCTATCCCAACTGCCCACAAACACGGTGCCGTCCGCAATTGCGGGTGACGCATGGACCACGTCGCCAGTCTTGAAGCGCCAGTTCAGTGAACCTGAAGCGGCGTTGAGCGAGTAGATGTTGCCGTCGCCGCTGCCAAAAAGAACCGCGTTCTTCCACAGGACCGGCGACGAGAGATAGACGTCGAAGACGTCAGGCATCGTTTCCGCAACCGGCTGCGATCCGTGCAGATGCGTGCCGGCAAAACGCCGCTCGCCTCCGGTCTTGAACTTCCACTTGAGCCCGCCATTGCTCGCGTCGAGCGCGTAGAAGTAGCCGTCGTAACTCCCGAAATAGACCACACCAGCTGCCACCGCCGGTGATGAGACGACGCGGCTTCCCGTGTGCACTTTCCATCGCAAGGCGCCGCTCGCGCTATCGATCGCGTAGAGGTTGCCGTCAGTGCTGCCCACGTAAACACTCCCGCCCGCGACCGCGGGCGACGACACCACATAGCCGCCAGTGTGAAACTTCCACTTGACCTTGTGAAACGCGATGATTGCGTCGCTTTGGTAAACACCGCTATGTTGCGGGTCGCTCCGAAACATCGATTCGTCCGCGCTCGATCGCGAGAACCACGCGCAACCCCCAAGGATCACGGCGCTGACCAGAACGCAACGCATGGGGAAAGAACTACGCTTCATGAGGCCATCATACGACACCATCGAATCATTTGGATGCCGTTTCAATGCCAATCCGCCGTCGGTCGAGAGTGCCTCTGACCGCGGCGCAATGCTAAGGACTGCGGATTACGCGGCTTTTTGCGTCTTGCGCGGTGCAGAGCTTGTGGTGCGGCGGATTGCAGCGGCGGGCAGCACAAGCGGTTCGTAGCTCCGCAGCACCGGTTTCGCACTCAACAACAGTACTTCGAGCTGCGGCACGCTGCGGGCAGGCCGGAGGGTCACGACTTTACAGGGTGCGTTTTGAAATTGTTCTTTGAGCCGCTCGACCGCCCGTAAGTGTTCGGCCAGCGGACTGTCGACGAATGCGAAGAGGTAGTCTCGCAATTCACGCGCCAGCGAAACATACGGACCGATGTTTTTTGGCGGCGACAGGCTTTCAAAGATGACGTGACGCTGCGTCGCAAAATGACGTACGAACTTGCTCAGTTGGCTCGGCGTCAAGCCCTCGCTGCGCACGACGATCGTGTCGTTGAGGTTCCAACCGATGAGCCGGTTGCCGAGGCGGATCTCTTTCCCGTAGCGCTTCTCGACAAGTTGAGGGATTGGCGCTAGTGCGTCAGAACTTTCGACGCCGCAAAGTTGAATAACCATCGAGCCTCTCCGAAGTCTCTGGATTGTATCTCTAGGACTTGTCGGTGCCCGCGTCTGTGGAGTGAGACGCGTCACTCGTCCCGCTTCATATGATTTTGAAAAAGCTGATTTGCGGACGGCGCCGTCCGCTAGCCGTATGACCTCTCCGGCAGGCACGCTATACCCTTGCCCTTTGCTTGGCCGCGTGTCATGCTCGGATCGATGGAAAAAATGACCGCACCCTTGTCGATGCGCAAGGCGCCCGAGCCGCGATGCTCGGCTGGCTCTTCATTTCCCGGAGCGCTGCCGGGATTAGGGCCGCTCTCGTGTCCGGGGTTCATGCTGTTCTTAATGAAGAGTACAAACCGGCGGCAAAGAGAATTTAGTCCCACATGCGGGTTGATTTTGGAAAGACCGCCGCGGATTACGGCACCCATCGTGCGGGATTCCCCGACCGATTCTTTGACCGTCTGATCGCTGCCGGATTTGTCAAAAACGGTGACCGGCTACTCGATCTCGGCACGGGAACGGGAACGGTCGCACGCGGGTTCGCCCGGCGAGGTTGCACAGTCACAGGACTTGACCCGTCGCGGCAGCTGCTGGAGGAAGCCGCGCGTCTCGATCGAGACGCCGGGGTTTCGGTCAGCTACGTCGAGGCCAAAGCGGAGGAGACTGGCCTTGCGCCGGAATCGTTTGATGTTGTAACCGCCGGCCAGTGCTGGCACTGGTTCGATCGTCCCCGCGCAGCGCGCGAAGCCCGGCGAGTTCTCAAGCCCCGTGGAATCCTCGTCATTGCGCATTTCGACTGGATCCCGCTGCCAAACAACGTCGTGGACGCAACCGAGAAGCTCATCGAAAAACACAATCCCAGTTGGAAACTCGGCGGCGGTCACGGCCTTCATCCGCATTGGCTCGCGGATGCTGCTGTCGCCGGATTCGAGGACATCGAAACGTTTTCGTTCGACGAGCCCGCGCGCTACACGCACGAAGGCTGGCGTGGCCGAATCAGAGCGAGCGCCGGAGTTGCTGCTAGCCTTGCTCCGGACGCTGTCGCCCGGTTCGACGAAGAGCTCGCCGCACTGCTGGCGCGCGACTTCCCAGAAGATCCCATGCCGGTACCGCACCGCGTTTGGGTCATGACCGCACGATCCCCGCGTCAGCGCTAGTCGCTAGCGGGTAAGAATCTCACGCAGCGCAGCGACCGTCTTACCGACCTCGTTCGTCGTGTTGTACTGTGCCAAGCCGATGCGTACGACGCCGTCTTCTTCATCCAATCCCAGGCTGCGCGCGACCTCGAGCGCAAAGTTGTGACCCGACCAAACAAAAATGCCGCGCTCGGCTAACGCGCGAGCGATCTCGGCTGACGATCGCGATGCGTGCGTGAACGACACCGTCGGAACCCTCGAGTCGAACTGGTTCGCCGCCGTGATTCCTTGAATGGTGACGCCAGGCAAGGCGGTAAGGCCGTCGATCAACTGGCTGGTCGATTCCGTTTCCCAGGCAGACAGATGATCGAAGGCCGTCTTGATGCGGCCGCGGCGATCGGGCGCCGCACCGAATAGGCTTCCAATCCACTCAAAGTGCTCCACGGTCGCGAGTGCAGCCGCGAGCGATTCCAGTTGCGGCGTGCCCACTTCGAACCGTTCGGGCAGGGTGTCGGGCAGCGGCCGCACCTTGTAGGCGTAGATTTCTTGCAAGAGATCTTCCCGGCCCCACAACACACCTAGGTGCGGTCCATAGAACTTGTACGGCGAGCACACGAGGAAGTCACACTGTAACGACGCCACATCGGTCAGACGATGCGGTGCGTACTGCACCGCGTCGACGTAGACCAAAGCCCCCGCTTGGCGGGCTTTGTGCGCGAGCACCGCGACGTCGTTGATCGAACCGGTCAGATTGCTCGCGTAGTTCAAAGCGAGCAAACGCGTTCTGTCCGACAGCACGGCGTCCAGCGCATCCGGTTCGATGCGCCACGAGTTCTTGTCGAAGGGTAACCAGCGCACGCTGACCCC
>DATGHT010000109.1:0-6021 GCA_035307865.1 Candidatus Eremiobacteraceae bacterium
AACGGTTTGCGCATCCTTGACGTAGACGACCGGACGCCGGCGCCGGCGAGTCAGCCCGCTATCCACGTGCAGCGCGGCCAACCCCGCGCACAATTGCCGCGCCGCAGCCTCGTCATGGCAAGCGAACTCCATGTGGTAGCCGCGTGACGGATCGCTGACGGAGCCGCACGACAAGAATGCCGCACGCAGCCACGCTCGCCTGCAACAGCTCTTCGCGGGCGGCAGGCTGCGCGGACGCAGCCCGCGAGCGTCCGGAGTCGTGACGGTCCAGCGCTGCCCGGCTCGATGCGATGGTGCGCTGCGTGAATGCGCGGCTAGACCGGCACGGTGCGCCGTGTGGAGCGCAGCGCGAATAACCGAACCACGCTCGCTTGTGATGAGACGACGCTGTCCGCCGGCGACGTTGTTCGCGTTGAAGCGCAACAGGGTGTGTACGAAGGTGGCTGAGCAGCACGCGCGGTTCGCTGCGACGCGCGCGATTTCGTCCTTAGCGTCCTTGGAGAACAACGTGCCTTGCTATTGGACGGCGGCCAAGTTGCCTGCGGCTTGAAAGTACAACCGCTCCAGCTCAAGCGTCAAATTGTCGACGCTGAATGGCGCTGCCGCCGCGCCTGCGGCACCGCGTCGTACCGCGCGCCGCTCTTCGTCCTCGTCAAAGAATTGCTGCATCGCCTGCGCGAGGTCGCCTGCGTTTTCCGCCGTGAGAATGCCGGCTTCCGCGCCCACCACTTCGCGCGTCACCGGGCAATCCACCGCGATGATCGGCAACCCGTGGGCCATGGCTTCGAGCAGGACGAGCCCCTGCGTTTCAGTCGTCGATGCAAAAACGAAAGCGTCGGCATCGCGGTAGTAGGGGCCTAAATCCCGCTGCGCGAGCTCGCCCACGAGATGAACGCGATCGTGCCAAGGTGCGGCAGCGGCGCGCTGTTCGAGTTCGGCGCGATGCGGTCCGTCGCCGACGACGACCAGGTGCGCGTTGGGCTCGCGCTGCGCAAACAGGCCGAAGGCGTCGAACAGCAGATCGAGATTTTTTTCCTTGCCCAAACGCCCGACGTAGAGCAGCACGGGTCCGGGTTTTGCTGCGGCAATCGCCGCCGGCATCGCGGCCTCGTGCGCGAAACCTTGGACGTTCACGCCGGTAGGAATGACGTGAATCGGCCGGTCCACGCCATAGGAGTGCAACAGCTCGACGGTTTCGGCGGTCGGCACGATCACTTGATCGCAGCGGTTGGAGAACTCGCGCGAAAGCCAGACGGCTTGCGACTTCGTGACGCGCTGGTGCACCGGCACGTAGTGGGCGTATTCCGTGAAGTTCGTGTGGTAGGTGAAGAAGAGCGGCACCTTGCGCAAGCGCGCCAGATACGCCCCCAAACATCCGATGAAGAAAAACGATTGCGCGTGCACGATATCAAACGGCAACTGCGGCAGCGTCGCCAGGATCTTTGCCGGCAGCGGAAACGCCATGCGGAACTCGGGATAAAACGGAAAGGACGCAGAGCGGAGAAAGAATACGTCGGGATCCTCGACGTCGCTCTCGCCGTGCGAGGGCGCGACGATGATCACCCGGTGGCCGTTCCGCCGTAACGCCGCCGCAGACGAAACCACGGACGTCACGACCCCGTTCGTCTCGGGGATGTACGTGTCCGTGAACATGCCGATCGTCAGGCGCCGTTGCCGCTTCACGTGGATTGCCTCGCCGAATTCTCGCTCAAAACGGTGTAGAGTTTTTTGGCTTGTACCGCGGCCGTCGGACGCTCCGGAATCGCGTCGATGCGGATCAACAGATCGCCGCGCGCGTAGTGGATGAGCAACTCATCTCCCACCTTCACGTGGTAGGATGCTTTTACCGGCCTGCCGTCACATTCGATGCGGCCGGCGTCCAACGCTTCCTTGGCCTCAGTGCGGCGCTTGGCCAGTCTGGTTACCTTAAGATACTTGTCCAGCCTCATGTTCTTTGACCCGCTCCCAGAGCGCGTCGAGGTCTTCAAGGCTGCGGTTGGCAAGAGCGGTTGCTCCGCCGCCTGCGATTTGCTCCATGGCCGCGAAGCGCCGCCGGAACTTCGCGTTCGCCGCGCGCAGCGCAGCTTCGGCGTCAACGCCGCGGCGCCGCGCCAGATTGACGATGGAAAAGAGCACGTCGCCGAGCTCGTCGGCGATGGCAGCAGCATCCTTGCGCTCGATGGCGACACGCAACTCTTCGAGTTCTTCGTTGAGCTTGCGCTTGACGCCGGCCAGGTCCGGCCAATCGAAGCCTACCGTGCGCGCCTTTTCCTGCATGCGCTGCGATTGCAACAAGGATGGCAAGGTCTTGGGGATGCCGTCGAGCAGCGACTCGCGATGCGCGATGGATGCTTCCTGCGTCTTGATGAGCTCCCAGGATTTCATCTGTTCCTGCGACGTCGAAATGCTCGCGTCGCCGAAGACGTGCGGATGGCGGCGGATCATCTTGTTCGCCAGCGCATCGAGGACGTCGGCAACGGTGAACTGCCCGTGTTCCGCCGCGATCTGCGAGTGGAAGACGATCTGGAGCAGCAAATCGCCCAGCTCCTCACAAAGTTTTTTGGGATTTTCTTCATCGACGGCTTCCACGACTTCGTGCGCTTCCTCGATGAGATATGGCAGCAGCGTGGCGTGCGTCTGCTCGCGATCCCACGGACAGCAGGCACGCAGGCGCGCCATGATCTCGACGAGCTCGTCCCAGTTGTGATGAACTGCCACCGGCGGTAAAGGCAACAAGGGTGAGGCAGCTGCAGCCGAAAGCGCCGAGCGCGGGACTCCGGGGACGATCTGCACGTCCATGGCGTGCAACTCGAGCTCGCGCAACAAATGCGGGAGCCCTGGAAAATCGAGCAACGGGTGGCCGGGCACCCCGAGCGCTGCGTCGCCCTTCGCGAAAGCCGTCAGCGCCGCTTGCACCGCCGGCTCGACGCCGCGCAGCAACGCGCTGCCGTCAAAGGGCGCGTTTTCGATGGCGACACCGTGCTCTTTGAGATATTGGATGGTGGCAGGGGCGGCATTGCAGACGAAGACGCGAGGAGAGCGTTGCAGCGTTTCGAGGGCGCCGACCGTAAGCAACTTGGCGTCGCTCGGGCCGAGACCGACGATGGAGAGCGCGGGCATGAACCCGAAACTTTGGCGCGGGCGTAGCCCGCGCCTTTGTCGTTACTGCCTAGCGAGACGTCGCAGGAGTGGGAGCCGCAGGGCTTGCGCCCGTGGCCGGTGCGCCGACCGGCGGCGGGAAGAGCGGATTGAAGCGCTGGTCGCTCACGTCGATCTTCGCGGCGCTGCGCAGCCCTTCGATGAACGGTCCGCTTTGCGCCGTCTCTTGCTGCTGCATGAGGTTTTGGCGCACTTTGGGAGTTGCTTCAGCCAACGAGTCGGTATGCGCCGGCCGCTTGTCCAAGACTTGGATGATGTGCCAACCGAACTGGGTCTGCACCGGCTGACTGATCTGCCCCGGTTTCAACGCAAACGCAACGTTTGCAAACGGCGGAACCATTTGCGTCTGGCCGAAGTAGCCGAGATCGCCCCCTTTGTCCTTGCTGCCCGGGTCGACCGAATTCTTTTTGGCGAGGTCCGCAAAATTGGCGCCGCGCCGCAGCTGTGCCTCGATCGAATCGGCTTCCGCCTTGGTCTTCACCAGGATGTGGCGCGCGTGCACTTGTTCGGGCGTGCTGAACAACGACTTGTTGCGATTGTAGAAATCGCCGACCTGAGCATCGGTGATGTGGATGTTCTTGTCGACTGCTTTCTTGATGATCTGCTGCACTTTGACGATCGTCTTGGCATCGTCCATCGTCAGCCCCTGATTCTTCAGGATCGTGTCGAACTGCCCGGGCGGAAAGCGCGACTCGAGCTGGGTCAGCTGATCTTGAATTTCTTTGTCCGTGACGTCGATGTGGTTCTGATTGGCGTACTGCAGCACCAACGCCTGATCGACCATCTGCTGCAGGGTCGGCTTGCCGGCCTGGCCCTCGAGCCGGTCGTCAAGCTGTCCCTTGGTTATCTTCTCGCCGTTGACCGTGGCGATAGCCTGGTCTTCTTTGGACGCGCAGCCCGCAACGAACGGCAACGCAACCAATAAGAGCGCAGCGCACGCGACGGCCGGCAACCTAAACCGAAACGACATTCATACTCCTCAATTCAAAGCGCTTGCAGCAGTTCACGCACGCTTGCCAATCGTGCCGCGGGTGTGCCGTCGCTGGGCAGACCGGCGATGATCGCGCCCTGCGTGAACCGGAAATTTCCCCCGGTGATGGAAGTGAGACTTGGAAGGGCCTGTTCCGACAATGAAAACTTGGGGCCCATGTCAAGGGTCAGCCGCCGCTGTTCGAGCGCTACTTTTTGTACTCCTTTCGCGGTCGCGAGCACGCGCAAGCGCGTCAGCTCCAACAGGGCCTGCGCTTCTTTCGGCAGCGGACCGAAACGGTCGCGTAACTCGTCGTTAATGATATCGATTTCATCCATCCGGGTCGCCGCCGCCAAACGCTGGTAGAAGGAAACCTTTTGGTTGGTACCGCGGACGTATTCGCTGGGCAGGTAGGCGCTCACGCGAATGTCGAGCACCGGCGGCACCTCGGGCTGCGCCAATATCTCGCCACGCCGCGCCGCGACCGCTTCCTGCAGAATGTTGCAATAGGTCTCGAACCCCACCGCAGCGATGAACCCGTGCTGCTCGCGACCGAGCAAGTTGCCTGCGCCCCGGATTTCGAGATCGCGCATCGCGAGTTGCAGGCCCGATCCCAAATGCGAGAACTCGCGGATCGCCTCCAAGCGCGATTGCGCCACTTCGGACAGCGCGCGATGGGGTTGATACAAGAAATACGCATAGGCTTGGTGCGCGCTGCGCCCGACTCTGCCGCGCAGCTGGTAGAGTTGCGCCAAACCGAAGTGGGCAGCATTGTTGACGATGATCGTGTTGACGTTGGGAATGTCGAGCCCGTTTTCGATGATGGTGGTCGAAATAAGGATGTCGATTTCGCCGTTGACGAACGAGAGCATGACGCTCTCCAACTCGTGCTCGCGCATTTGGCCGTGGCCGACCGCGATGTGGGCCCGCGGCGCGAGCTTTTGTACCGCTGCAGCGACCCCGTAGATCGTTTCGATGCGATTGTGCACGAAGTACACTTGCCCGCCGCGATCCAGCTCCTGGTTGAGCGCCGCGGCGATGAGCGCGTCGCTGCTCGGGGCCACGACCGTCTTGATCGCCATGCGGTTGCTCGGTGCGGTTTGGATGAGCGAGAGCTCGCGCACGCCTGCCATCGCCATGTGCAGCGTGCGCGGGATCGGCGTGGCGGAGAGCGTCAGGACGTCGACCGATTGCCGCATCTCCTTGAGCCGCTCTTTGTGCATGACGCCGAAGCGCTGTTCTTCGTCGATGATGACCAGGCCGAGCTGTTTGAAGCCGACATCTTTTTGCAGCAGGCGGTGGGTGCTGATGACGATGTCGACGCTGCCGGCTTGCAATTCGCGCAGCGTTTCCTTTTGTTCCGCCTTGGAGCGAAAGCGCGAGAGCAGTGCGATCTTGACGGGGAACGCCGCGAAGCGTTCGCTGAAGGTGCGGAAGTGCTGCGCCGCGAGCACGGTCGTGGGAGCGAGCAACGCCACCTGTTTGCGATCCATGATCGCTTTGAAGGCCGCTCGGATCGCCACTTCGGTCTTACCGTATCCGACGTCGCCGCACACCAACCGATCCATCGGCCGGCTGCGCTCCATGTCCGCTTTGACGAGCGCGATCGCTTCATGCTGATCGGGAGTCTCGTCGTAGGGAAACGATTCTTCCAGTTCGGCTTGCCATGGTGTGTCGGGGGAGAAAGCATGGCCCACCGCGAGCTCGCGCGCTGCATACAACCGCACCAAACCGTCGGCGATCTTCTCCACCGCCTCGCGCACGCGGCTGCGGGTGCGCGCCCAATCGCTGCCGCCCATCTTGGAGAGCCGGGGAGCGGCGCCGTCCGAGGCGATGTACTTGCGCACCAAGTGCATCTGGTCGATAGGCACGTACAACCGGTCCTGGCCGGC
>DATGHT010000110.1:0-8643 GCA_035307865.1 Candidatus Eremiobacteraceae bacterium
TCGCAGGTGAGCTTGCCGCGCGCATCTACCGGCAACACGATGCTGCGGATGCCCAGCACGTCGCACATGCGCTTGTGCGTGTAGTGCGCTTCCTCAGAAAACGCGATCGCTTTGCCTGGATGCAAGCGCGCTGCGACCCACAACGCCTCGAGGTTTGCAACCGTGCCCGAGCTTGTCAGGTGGCCCAAGTAGGGGTCCGCCAGACCGAACATCTCCGCCAGCTGCGCGACGCACTCGCGCTCGAGTTCGGCCGTCGCAGGACCGCCATCCAAGGCGTGATTGTTGGGATTGATGCGCGCGGTCACCGCATAGGCAAGCAAAGCGATGGGGTGAGGCGGTCGCAGCATTTGTCCGGCATAGTCGGGATGAAAGAAGGGATAGTTATCGGCCAAGCGCGCCACCAGCTCGTCGACCGCCTCTCGCGCCAGCTCCGGACGCAGCGTTAGGCTAGAGTGCGGTTCAAAAGGACGCCAGCCGGACTCCCAGCGCCGGATGCCGTCGAACCCGCGCAAGAGCAGCTCCCGAAATTCTTGTTCGGTCACGAGCCCGCCGCCGGCACGGCGTCAGTCGCCGATGGGCGTGAAGAGATCGTCGAGATCTTCGCGGGTGAGCGATTTCGCGAATGCGGCGTCGGTGGCTACGACCGAATCGGCCAACGCCTGCTTGCGCTGTTGCAACGACTGAATTTTTTCTTCCACCGAGCCCAGGGTGACAAGGCGGTACGCGGTGACCGGCTTGGTCTGGCCGATGCGATGCGTGCGGTCGATCGCCTGGCGTTCGATCGCTGGATTCCACCAGGGATCGTACAAGACGACGTAGTCGGCTTCCGTCACGGTGAGGCCTACGCCGCCCGCCTTGAGGCTCATCAGGAAAACGGGCGGCCCGTCTTCACGGCGGAAATCGTCCTAGACCTTGCTGCGGTTCTTCGTGGCGCCGTCAAGATATGCATACGCACGCTTGCGGCTGTCCAGCGCCTCGCGCATCAAGCCGAGCATCTCGGTGAACGACGAGAAAACGAGCACCCGGTGCCCGGATTCGATGATCGACTCCAGCAACTCGAGAAACGCCAAGAACTTGCCGGATGCTTCTTCGTCTTCACGCCAGTGGTCGCCGATCAGGCCCGGGTGGCAGCAGATCTGCCGCAGCTTGGTGAGCGCCGCCAAGATCGAAAGCTGCGCCCGCGCGATGCCGCGCTCGTCCACTTCCCGTAAGATATCGCGCCGCGCCCGCAACACGGTTTCGCGGTAGGCTTTCTTTTGCGACGCCGTCATTTCGCACTCGATCGTCTGCTCGGTGCGCGAGGGCAAGTCGGCCGCGACCTGTGCTTTGAGCCTGCGAATCATGAACGGCTGCACGCGTCGCGCCAGCCGTTGTTGTTTCTCGACGTCGCCGTCGCGCATGATGGGCGTTTCGAACGCGTTGCGGAAGTGGCTCTCGTTGCCCAGTAGGCCCGGCATCACGAAATCGACGATGGACCAGAGATCGAGGACCGAGTTTTCGATGGGCGTGCCGGTGAGGGCCAACCGTTGGTCCGCACGGATGCCCTTGATGACTTGCGAGATCTTGGCTTGCGGATTTTTGATCTGCTGTGCTTCGTCGAGCACGATCGTGCGGAAATTGAGTTTGTCCAAGCTCTCGGCATCGCGCCGCGCCAGCGCGTACGACGTGACCAAGAGGTCAAAGCGGCTCGCTTCATTATAGACGGCTTCGCGGCCGGCGCCGGCGGTCAGCAGGCTGACCTTCATGTCGGGTACAAAACGCGCTGCTTCGCTCACCCAGGTGTGCGTCACCGAAGTCGGGCATACGATGAGGTTCGGTGCGCTGCCGCGCAGACGGCGCTCGCGCTCCAAATACGAGAGCACTTGCAGCGTCTTGCCCAAGCCCATGTCGTCGGCGAGAATGCCGCCGAAGGCGTAGCGCCCGAGGTAAACAAGAAAGTCCAGACCGCGGCGCTGGTAAGGCCGCAAAATCTTCTCCAAGTGGTCGGGTGGGTCCACTTCGTCGATGCCGGAGAAACCTCGCACCGCTTCACGCAGCTCGCGCAATGGCTGCGGCAGTTCCGTGTCGCCGCACGCTTTGGCCAGGTCGTCGTATACCGAGAGCATTTGTGCGGTGGTCAAGCGAGCGTGTCCGCCACGCTCGAGGGTGCCGCCGAACCCGCCGGTCGCTTCGCGCAAGAGTGCAAACGAAGAAAGATCGATGAAGCGTCCGTCCGCCAAGCGATAGTAGCGGCCCGTGCTTTGCCAGAGCGCCTTGACGTCATCCGGTGAAAGCGCTTGGCCGTCGAGCAGCAGTTCGACCGAAATCTCCAGCCAGTCGATCGGCCCGGATGCTGCGGCTGAGATTTTGCCTTTGGTTTTGGATTTTTCTTTCGTCTTGTCTTCCGCTTGGTCGACCGACAGCGAAACGTGCAGTGCTTTGGGACCTTCGACCAGCGATTTCATCGTCTCGTCGAGATCGAGATGGTACTCGCCCTTCCACGACGGCAATATGTCGGTTCCGAATTGGTAGGCGATATCGGTGCCTTCAAGGCGCCAGGAAAGTTCGTCGTAGTGGAGCAGCGGCTCGCCGGGGTGCTCGAGCTGCCAGGATTCGAAAATCGCCTTCCAGGGCCGGAAGCCGTGCGCTTCGAGCTTGTTCTTGATGTTGTGGGCGATGCTGGGGTCGCAGAAGGCGTAGCGGGGGACGCTGCCTTTCTTGCCATCGTCGATGCGGCGCAGCGGGTTGAAGTCGATCGTGCTGATGGGCCAATTCGCGCCGCTCTTGGCGTCCTCGACGGCCGCGTCCGCCGTGATGCCGTCGCCTTGCCAGCGCAGGCGCAGCAGCGTTTGCCGCTCCATCTCCTCGGGTTGCAGAAGCAAGGCCGCCGCGCTTTGCTTTTCAAGCAGTCCATGCGCACGCTCGAGAAACCGCGGAATCTCAGCCGCACCCATGTGCAGGTTGCTCGCATTCTTGAAGCGCTCGACGATGCGCAATCCAAACGATCCGTCGTGCAGATAGAAAACCTGGCCGTCGAAAAGCCAGGCAGGCATGCCGTCGATGATGCGGACGCTTGCGCAATCGACCCGGGTGCCGTCCGGGCGTACGAACTCGCCGGCTAAATCGAGATCGCCGTGTTCGTCGCGTTGGCCGTGCAAACGCAAGTGCAGTGGTGAGAGCAAAATGCGAACCAGCGGCATGGATTCGGGATGCGATCCGAGATGATCGTCGTAGCGCACGCGTGGATGGGAGATCAAGCGCAGCAAAAGCTGCGCAAAATTGTTGCTGAGGCGCTGGGTGTGTTCGCTGGTCGGCCGCGCGAGCGCGTAGTCTGCGGGAGTGCCGAACATCGCTCCCAGCGACGCATCCGACAGCAAGGCGCTGTCGTAGCGATCCCATTCTTCGCCGGTGAGATTCGCTTGACGTGTGGTGCGGTAAAGCTGCTGCAGATCGGCGTGCGTTCGCCCGACGCCGTGGAGCTTGGGTGCGTCCAAGCACAAGCGCGCGTAAAAAACTCCCAAGCGTTCGTCGAAGCCGACGACCACCCACAAACGCCGCCGTGGCATCACGGTCTCGTGATGCGGCGAGAGCAGATCCAATAGCTCGACCAGCTGCGCGGGAGCCGCGACCGCGCCGCTTGCTGACGATGCGACGCCGTTGCCTCCGGCGGTCGTGGAACCGTTGCCGGCTGCATGGCCGTTGCTTGCGGCAACGCCGTTCGAGGGCACCGCCGCCGGTGTCGCAGCTGGAGCAGCTTCCGTCACCTGCGATGCAAGTTCTGCGAGCATGGAAAGGGCCGCGACCGCGTGTTTGCAGTCGTACCCATAGCGGCAGGTGCAGTTGCAGCGCATGCCGAGCGGTGGACGCGAGGTATCGCGCGTGAGCGTCGTCGTGTGTGTTTCGGTATCGGCCACCGTCGCGACGATATCGTTGCGGCGCAGGTTGAGCGAGCGTACTTTGCCGCGCTGGTACGCGGCAACGCCCTGTGCGATGATCGGTTTCGGGAAGGTCCCCTCGATGGATGTCTGCGAGGGGATGGATGTTTGCCACAATCCGAGCGGAGCACCGCCGCGCTCCGGTCCCACGCCTTCTTCAAAACGCAAGGTCAGTGGTTGATTCACTTTTGGTTGTGCGCGAACAGCCATACTTTTCAAACTTCGACGCGCTCTTTGCGGCTCCCGCCTCCGGGCGCTGCCAGACTGAGCGTTCCGACGGAGGCCTTCGACCCGCAGCGCTGCGCAAGACTCGCCGCGGGAAAAGTCGAACGTGCATTCCCGAAGCGAGGATTAGTCTTCATCTAAATGCCCATTGTGGACGCACATTAGGACGCTGCATTGAGCGTCCGCTTCTCTCAATTGCTCGTTGCGATCGTGCTCGCCCTGCTGGCGATCGTCCTATATCGCACTTTCAATGCGTATTCGGCGAATGCCGCGTTCAATGAACTGCACGCGCGCGGCACGCGCGTCGCCGGCCAGGCGACCCAAACCCTGGGGCAGCGCATCGCAGCGCTTGAGGCGCTGGCTGCGCGCACGAGCATCGAGGGCTATCGAGCGGGGGACTTCGCCCGGCGCGCTCGCAGTCTCATGCGCAGGGATGCGGCGCTACAAGCGATCGACTATTTCAACGCGGACGACGTTCACCAGGCGCACATCATCGCGCGCAACGCACCCGAAATCAGCCGTCTGCCGCCTGCCAAGCCGGTTCCGCCGGAAACGGCGGTTGGCGCCGTCGAGCAGGCGATGTTCGACGCGGACCTGAGCCGTGCAACGTCCATGTCCGACAATCCCGCGCGACCGCGAACGCGTCTGCACCCGGCCGCGAACGCGCAATTTTTTCTCGCAGCACGCGTGCTCCGCAAGCATCGCGACATCGGCACGTTGGTTGCGTATCTCGAACCGCGGGAGCTGTTGTTGAACGACCTGCAGCGCCAGCTTGGCAGCCGGCGTTTCGCGTTGGACGACGACCGCGGCCATTCCATCACCACGGCGAGCGACGCGATGTTTGCTGCAGCCGGAGGCTCACAGACATTCAACATTCAATTCGCCGATCGAACGCTGCGCTTGACGGTGCCGCAACAACCGGCCCGCTACCATGCCAATGTCTGGTGGTTCTTCATAGGTTGGCTGGCGCTGGTCATCGCTATTTGTCTGCCGATCGAATCCGTGAACACGAGCAACCGGCGCGTGCGCATGTTGAACGAACAGCTTGAAATACGCGTCGCCGGTCGCACGCGCGAGCTGGAATCAACCTTGCAAGAGACGCGCAGGCTCGCGACGCAGCTCGAACGCGAGATGCAAGCGCGCGCGCTCTTCATCGAAACCGCCAGTCACGAATTGCGCACGCCAGTCACGACCTTGCGCACGCTCGCAGCGTTGCTGTCAGAAAAACTTTCGTCGCGCGCTGGATTGAACGGCGACGACTTGCGGTTGCTGCAGGTCTTGGAATATGAAACGCGCCGGCTTGCGCATTTGGTAGACGACTTGCTGAAGATAGCCAAAATCGACGCCCCTGAGGCCTCGATGACGCTGCGGATCGTGGATCTGCGTGAAATCGTGCGCACGGAACTGTCGGCGTCGCAGCAGGTCGCAAACGATGCGGGACCGGCGATCGCGCTGCGCCTGCCGGAATCGCCGGCACTGGTTTATGGCGATGCCGATGCGTTGGGCAGCATTCTCAACAACCTCGTGGACAATGCGCGCAAGTTCACTCCGCTGCAGGGGCGCATCGTCGTGACGGTTGCCTCCGAGGGCGCCTTCGTGCAACTCTCGGTCGCCGACAGCGGCATCGGAATCCCGCAATCAGATCTGCCCCACATCTTCGAACGCTTTTACCGCGTGCGCAGTGCAGCCAGCGGCACGCTTGGGTCCGGTCTGGGGCTTGCGATCGTCGCCCGTCTCGTCGACTTGATGCACGGCACGATCTCGGTCACGAGTGAGATCGGCCGCGGCACGACGATCAGCATCGAATATCCCGCGCCGCCGGAATCGTTCGCAACCGCCGGCTCCCGGCAGTCAGCCCAAGCCAGCTAGTGTCCACAATCCTTTTGGTCGAAGACGAGCTGTCGCTGCGCTCGGTTCTGTCCGAATATCTGACGTTTTCGGGATATCAGGTCGTCGCGGCGGCCGGAGGCGCTGAAGCCTTGGAGCGTGCCCGGTCATCCGCGATCGACGTCGTCGTATCCGACGTGCTGATGCCCGGAATCGACGGATTGGAACTCTGCAAGCGTTTTCGTGCCGATCCGGCATTGGCGCCTATACCGTTCTTGTTCGTCACCGCCCGCAACGTCGACGAACGTTTGAACGCGACGCTCACTGAAATCGGCGACGGCATCATTTTGAAACCGTTCGAACCGGCAAGACTGTTAGCGCTGATCGCGGCGGCGCTGGCCGAAGGCGGTAGCGCGTCCGGGAGGAGGAGCGAGCGTGCAAGACCTGCGCCTTGAGAACATGTCGATGTGGTCGGTGTGGCAACCCGAGCGCCGCATGTTCTTCAATTCGTTTTTCGTGCGTCACCCCGAAGGCAATATCGCGATCGATCCGCTCGCTCTGCAGCCCGATCAGGAATCGCTCATCGAAGAGCGCGGCGGCGTAGCATGGATCGTCATCACCAACCGCGATCACGAGCGCAACGCGGCCGCGCTCGCGCATCGTTTTGGTGCTCGCGTCGCCGCCGGCGAGCATGAAGCCGCCCTGCTCAAGGTTCCGGTCGATCGCAAGCTCGAGGACGGTGAAGCGCTCTTTGCCGGCGCTACGGTCTTGCACTTGCCAGGTGGCAAGACGCCGGGTGAGATCGCCATTCACATGGCGCCGTTGAAAACAGCTATTCTGGGCGACGCTTTGTGGGGAGATCCCGCGGGCTCCCTGCGTCTGCCGCCCGATGACAAACTCGGCGACCCGCGCGCAGCGGTTTTAGGACTACGCAAGGTCTGGGCGCTGCGTCTTGACAGCCTCCTCGTCGGTGATGGCGCGTGCCTGTTCGGTGGAGCGGACAAGACGATCGGCGATTGCTTACAGGCACGGCGCGACGTCTATGTGAACCGCATCAACTTGGACGAGATCGAACCCGACGTGTTTTCAGATTGCGACGGCCGTTATGCGGCCGCATTGTACGAGATCGGGCTCTTCATCGGTGCTCGCAAGCTCGGTTATCGCGTTACCGAACTGCCGCCGGGCAAGAAGTTCTGCCCCATGCATTCGCAGGCTATAGAAGAAGAGCTGTTCATGGTGCTGGAGGGCGAGGTGCTGTTGCGCACGCCGCGCGGGGAGTACCCTTGCCGTCAGGGCGACGTCATCGCGTTTCCGGTCGGCGACGCGGGCAGCCACCAGGTGATGAACCAAAGCGATCGCCCGTGCCGCATCTTCATGCTCGGTCTCGATGACCCCAACGAAGTCGTCTTCTATCCTGACTCGAATAAAGTGTTGGTCGTGTCGAGGAATGACCTGATGGTGCGCGCGGCGCCCGCGCTCGATTACTACGACGGCGAGTAGCTGCGCCGAGAAGGAAGCGAGCGTTAACTGTGGGCGCGGGCGTGCTGCCGGGCGTAGCGGAACAGGATCGCGTTGACCGTTTGCGGATCCGCGGCATCGGCTCGATCGAAATTCAGTTTGCGTGACGTGCCTGCGTCGCTCGTGTTCGCCGGATTGACCTCATTGAGATTGACGGACGGCTTGGAAGCGTTCCAGGGACGCGCGTCCGGATTCGTGAGCAAACCCATCATCGGCGTCGCTCCTGCATCGAACTGGCTCATCGCCGGCATCCCCAGCAATAGCTCGATCGTACGCAGGACGCTCGACGTCGTGTAGTGCGTGTGATCCACGAGGCCGCGCCTGATTCGCGCGCCGGCGACGAGCGTCTCGGCGCGTTGGTCGCTCACGTGATCGGGTCCGGCTTGCGCATCGTCTTCGACGACGAAAATCACGGTGTCTCTCCAGTATTGGCTGTGGCTGACCGCATCTACCAAACGGCCCAGCGCGTAATCGTTGTCTGCGACCATCGCAAACGGCGTTCTAAAACCCGGCCGTGTTGCGGCCGTGTGGTCGTCCGGCAAACGAACGATCTCCAGCTGCGGCAGGTTACCGTTTGCGGAGTAGCTGCGAAACTCGCGCAGCCACTCGCTCACCCGGTCCTGATCGCTGTAACGCAGATCAAAACCACGGTAATTGGGATCGATGGCGCCGTTGAGGCCGGGGACTGACGGCTTGACGGTCGTGGCCGTGTCGGTCGTGACGAATTCCCCGTAGTCTCTGAGGCTGACGCCGGCCTTGTGAGCGTCATCCCAGAGATAGCCTCCCGGCGGCGAGGCCGGCCCCTGTTCTTCGAAATCGTAATGCCGGCCGCGTTGTGCATAGTAAGGCGGCCACGTCTTGTCGACGTAGTCGCTCGCATAGGCGGCGGTGCTCCAGTTATGCCCGTCGGCGCTTACGAATGCGTCGGTGTCAAAGTTGTCGAGCAGAACGAAGTTCTGCGCCAAGCGGTGGATGTTGGGCGTGATGCTGCGGCCGAAGATGGTGAGCCGGTTGTCACCGTTGCCGCGCGGATCGTCTCCCAGCACCTCGTCGTACGTCCGGTTTTCTTTGATGACGTAGATGACGTGCATGCCGCCGGGCGGCGCAGGGATTGTCGCGCCCGCCGTTGCGTACGCGCCGTTGAGACGGGCGGCATTCA
>DATGHT010000111.1:0-8344 GCA_035307865.1 Candidatus Eremiobacteraceae bacterium
CGCCCCGTGGGTGTGACACCCGTCACGCGCCGGTTGAAACGGTTGAATCTCCTCGCGCCGTTCTCCGATGAAGAATAGGTGAGCGTTCGCAGCCGCTCCACCACTTTTTCGCGAGGAATAGCGCGTTGCTCGATTTCATCGACAAAAAATTCACCGAGGTGCTCATCGAAAAGGGGCATCTTAACAGCGAGCAACTAGACCGCGCCCTCAAAGCTGCGGAAGCCCGCAGCGAACCGCTCGAAAAAGTCCTGATCGACATGCGCGTCGCGCCCAAGGACGAGATCATGTGGGCGCGAGCAGAAGAACTCGGAAAGATCTACGTCGATCTGAGCAACCGCAAGATCGACCCCGATATCGCGCAGATCATTCCCGAGCCGGCAGCCCGGCGCTACCATCTCATCTGCATCGGCCGCGTGGACAACAAGATCACGCTCGCGATGGCCGACCCGACCGACATTCTGGCGCTCGACGACGTGCGCATTCGGACCGGGCTCATTCCGGAGCCGGTCCTCTCGTTTTACGATGACATCGAGCGCGCGCTGGAGGCGGCCTATTCCGGCGGCGACAGCAAGTGGCAAGCCATCGTCGGCGAAACCGGCGAAGAACTCGACGTCGTCAAAGACAAGGAAGAGCTGCCCGATGAGGTGATGGTCGATGCGCCGATCGTGCGCCTGGCGGACCTCATCATCACCCAGGCCATCGCGCAGAAGGCGTCCGACATCCACATCGAACCCTTCGAGAAGCAGCTCATCGTCCGCTATCGCGTCGACGGTCTGCTGCGCGAGGTCATGAGCCCGCCGAAGACGCTGCAAGCAGCGTTGATCTCGCGCTTCAAGATCATGGCGAATCTCAACATCGCCGAGAAGCGAATACCGCAGGACGGCCGCATCCAAGTCAACATCAAACGCGACCGCTACGATTTGCGCGTTTCCGCGCTGCCGTGTTTGTGGGGCGAATCGATCGTCATGCGTATCTTGGACCGCAAGAGCGTCATGGTCGAGCTCGATCAGCTCGGCTTCCATCCGGATATCTTGGAAAAATGGAAAAAACTGATCACCTTCCCCAACGGCGTCATCCTGGTGACCGGTCCCACGGGTTCGGGTAAGTCGACGACGCTCTACGCAACCCTCAACGACATCAACGAGCCGGATACCAAAATCGTCACGATCGAAGACCCCGTCGAGTACAACATCCACGGCATCAATCAGGTGCAGGTCCATCCCAAGGTCGGCCTGACTTTTGCGAACGGCTTGCGCGCGTTCTTGCGGCAAGACCCTGACGTCATGATGGTCGGTGAGATCCGCGACCACGAAACGGCGCTCATCGCCGTGCAGTCGGCCTTGACCGGCCACCTCGTGCTCTCAACGCTGCACACCAATGACTCGGTGTCGGCAGTCACCAGGCTCATCGACATGGGTGTCGAGCCATTCCTGCTCGCGTCGTCGGTGCAAGGCGTGATGGCGCAACGTCTGGTGCGCACGGTGTGTTCGAACTGCAAGCGGTCGATCAAAGCCGTCAAAGCGATCGCTGCCAAATTCGAAGAATACGAGATCCCGGCGTCCTCGCTGCAACTCGTGCGTGGCGAAGGCTGCGACACCTGTGCGGGAAGCGGCTATAAGGGTCGCGCGGGCGTGCACGAGCTCATGGTGATGACGGATGAAATCCGGCGCATGGTGCTCGAGCGGACCTCCACGGCCGACTTGAAGCAGTTAGCGCTCCACCAGGGGCTGCGAACCCTCTATCACGACGGGCTCGTCAAAGTCTCCCACGGTGTCACCACGCTCGAGGAAGTCTTGCGCGTCGCCGTCGACTAACGGCGTTCCCAACCTCGCTCGCCCGGTTCGTAGAATTTCTTGCCCCCAAGTTCCACCGGCAGGTGTTCCTGGTCGACGCGCGCTTCGGGAAAATCGTGCGCGTACTTGTAGTCTTTGCCGTAGCCGAGCTGACGCATCAACCCCGTCGCCGCGTTGCGCAGATGGAGCGGCACAGGCAACGACCCCGTTTCTTCCACGGCTCGTTGGGCTGCGACGTAGGCCCGCAAGCCGGAGTTGCTCTTCGGCGCCAGAGCTAGGTAGAGCGTCGCCTCCGTCAGCGGGAAAAGCGCCTCGGGCATGCCGATGACGTGCGCCGCCTGTTGAGCGGCGACCGCGACCGGCAAGGCTTGCGGATCGGCTAGCCCCACGTCCTCGCTTGCCAGTATGACGAGCCGGCGCGCGACGAACATCGGGTCCTCGCCCGCCTCGAGCATGCGGGCCAGCCAATAGACTGCTGCATCCGGATCGCTATCACGCACCGACTTGATAAACGCGGAGATGACGTCGTAGTGTTCGTCCCCGGCGCGGTCGTAGCGTAACGCGCGCTGCTGCATCGCCTCTTCCACATCGCCCGCTTCTATCTGCTGCGCACCGGCGCGAGCAGCTGCGATGTGCGCGCTCAGTTCGAGGGCATTGAGCGCGCTGCGCGCGTCGCCGTCCGCAAGGGCTATCAACTTCGCGCGCGCCGTCTCGCCGAACGTCACCGTGCCTGCAAGACCGCGAGGATGCTCTCGCGCGCGATCCACGATCGCTCCGATATCTGCGTCGGTGAGGGCCTTGAGGACGAACACACGCGCGCGCGACAGCAGCGCCTTGTTGACCTCGAAGGATGGGTTCTCGGTCGTCGCGCCGATCAGGACGATGTCACCGCGCTCCACGTTGGGCAGCACCGCGTCCTGCTGCGCTTTGTTGAAACGATGGATTTCATCGATGAACAGGATCGTGCTCCGCCCGTTGGCGCGTTTGGCGGTCTTCGCGTCGGCGATTGCTCGCCGCAAGTCGGCAACGCCGGCGGAAACGGCCGACAAAGCGATGAAGCGAGCGCCGCTGACGGCTGCGATAAGGCGCGCCAGCGTCGTCTTGCCGCTGCCGGGCGGACCCCACAGGATCATTGATGGATAGGCGCCGCGCTCGATCGCGCTGCGCAGCGCGCTGCCTGCGCCGACGAGGTGCGTTTGGCCGACGAATTCATCCAAATTCTGCGGCCGCATCCGGGCGGCGAGCGGGGCACCCGCGGGCAACGCTTCTTCCGCGTCGCCTTGCGCGTTCGGCGGCAGCCCGAAGAGCGAAGGTCCTAGATCCACGAGGCTCGCTTCGGCGGGAAGGCGCGCCTGACCCCGCGCAGAAGCGCATAGTTGATGGAGCGGATCTATCTGGACAATGCCGCGACGACCGCAGCGCGCCCGGAAGTGGTCGATGCGATGTTACCGTTCTTCCGTTCGGAGTACGCGAACGCGTCCAGCTTGCATTCGAGCGGCCAACGCGTGCGGCGATCGCTGGAGCAAGCAAGAGACCGTACTGCGGCAGCCTTGGGGGCGCAACCCGAGGAGATCGTCTTTACCGGCGGCGGGTCGGAAGCCGACAGCCTTGCGATCTTCGGAATCATGGCGCGCAGCGGTGCGCGTGATGAATTCATCACCACCGCGTGCGAGCATCACGCCGTGCTTCACGCGGCGGAAGCCTTGCGAAAGCGCGGCTGCCGCGTGACGATACTGCCGGTCGACAGCCAAGGCTTTGTCGCTTTGGAAACGCTGCGCTCGGCGCTGAGCGCGCAGACTGCGCTCGTCAGCGTGATCCATGCGAACAATGAGATCGGCACGATTCAGCCGCTTGACCAGCTCGCCGAAATCGTGCACGAGCGCGGCGCCTTGTTGCATAGCGACGCAGTGCAAAGCGTGGGTCATATACCGCTTGACGTCGGCCGACTCGGGGTGGACGCGCTTTCTTTTTCTGCGCATAAGTTCGAGGGGCCCAAGGGTGTCGGCGGCCTCTTCCTGCGGCGCGGCGTTGCCATTGAACCGCTCATCCATGGCGGTGGTCAAGAAGACGGCCGTCGAGCGGGCACTGAAAACGTGCCCGGCATCGTCGGCTTGTCGGTGGCGCTCGAACTCGCAGTGCGTGAGCTGCCGCAGACCGCACCCGGGATGAGCGCGCTGCGTGACGAGTTCATCGCCGGCCTGCTGCGCGACATCCCCGGAACCGCGCTGAACGGTCCGGCTCGCGAGCGGTTGCCCAACAACGTCAACGTGCGTTTTGCGGACATCGAGGGCGACACGCTGGTCGTGGGCCTCGATCTCGTCGGCATCGACGTTTCCACCGGCAGCGCCTGCAGCTCGGGCTCTCTCGAGCCGTCGCATGTGATGACGGCCATAGGCTTGGCGCCTGGCCCGGCGCGTGGTTGCATCCGGCTCTCTTTGGGTAGAAGTACTTCGGCGGAGCAACTGCAGCGCGTGAGGGCTGCGCTCGTGCCGCTGGTCGCGCGCTTGCGCACCTTGTCCGGGGCGTTGCTCCCGGAGAGCGCGAAAGCGACGTAACCAAAGGCTTTTCGCCGACCAGCCGGCAGGCGGACGTTCTCGGCCCCCAGAAACCGCCACGCGTCCATACGAGGATACTGCAACCCGAACAATGTCCGCACAAGATTTCATGTGGCTGGCCATCGGCATCGCATCGCTCGTCGTCGCGATTGGGCTCGCGTTCGTTTGCCTGCGGTTGGGCAAAGTCTTCGATCGCACGCAAGAGACGATGGTCAAGGTCGAGCACCTGCTGGATTCGCTCGAAGCGCCAATCACCACGACGCTCGATCACGTCGGCGGCGTCGCCGGCAGTGTCGACAGCATGGTTACGCGCGTCGATCATTTGACGGAAGCTCTCGAGCGCGTCACCAACACTATCGCAAAGGCGGCCGATGCCGCCCAGGCTGCAGTTACCCCGGCCGTCGCGAACGTCGTCGGCGTCGTCGCCGGCGTCTCGCGCGGGGCGCAAGCATTTTTCCGTTCGCGCCATGGAAACGGAGCCGACTAAACAGGACAGCCGTCCGGCTGGAGAGGCAGTATGAGCAATAACAGTCACAGCGACTCAGGCATGGGATTCTTTTCGGGATTTCTTCTCGGCGGGTTGGTAGGCGCGGTCGTTGCCGTCGTGCTGGCGCCGCAAAGCGGTGAAGAAACACGCGATCTCATCCGTGGCAAGGCCCACGAGGTGAAAGGCAAGGCCATGGACATGGCGTCCGATCTCAAAGATCGCGCCGCCGACCTGGCCGATGACTTGCGCGCGCAAGCGGACGAGCTGAGCAAGCGCGGCCGCGAGACGATCGAAAACGTGCGCAACCAATTCAGCGACGCGGTCGACATCGGCAAACGCGCCGCGCAATCCAAGATGCAAGATTTTGACAACGGCTAACGAGTATAGGAACGATCAGTGGATATAAAAGTTAACGTACGGGAACTCAACGGCGAGCGCAACATCAGCGTCGTCGATCTCAATGGCGAGATCGACGTCTATACCTCGCCTAAAGTCAAGGAAACGATCATGGAACTGATCGATTCCGGACATTACGCGTTAGTCATCAACTTGGAAAACGTCCGCTACATCGATTCGACCGGCTTGGGCGTCCTCATCGGAGGCCTCAAGCGCGTGCGTGAGCACAGCGGCGCGGTCAATCTCGTATGCACGAACCCGCAGATAAAGAAGATCTTCGACATCACGGGCTTGGTGAAGATCTTCGGCATCTTCGACACCGAAGAAACGGCATGCGAGAACCTCTAGATTTGCACCCCGCCGCCGACGAAGAGGTCAACGTCGTCGAACTGCGCATCCCGAGCCGGGCCGAGTGGGTCGGCGTTGCGCGTTTGGCGGTCGCCGGCATCGCGAGCCGGCTGCAATTCTCCATTGAGGACATCGAAGACTTGAAACTGGCCGTTGCCGAGGCGTGCACGAATTGCATTCAGCACGCCAGCGGCAGCGAAGCGGTGCGGATTTCGTGCGCCATCCATCCCGACAGAATCGTCGTGACGGTGCAAGACAGCGGCAAGGGGTTCGCCGGCGGAGGGCTTGCGCCCAAAGAGCTGGGCGAACCGAAGGTCGGCGGTCTCGGCGTCTTTCTCATCCGCTCGCTGATGGACGACGTGGATTACGAGCTAAACCCGGACTCCGGTACGAAGCTCAGCATGACGAAGTTTCTGCGAAACTAGAACATGACGCACCAGGCTACTTCTTCGGGCGGACTGGAAGAGCGGTTCGACCGCGAGAAGACGCGCGAACTTTTCGCTACCTTCGCCGAGACCCGAGACGGGAAGCTCCGCGAGGAGCTGGTGGTGGCGCATCTCAACTTGGTGCGGTACCTCGCGGTTCGGTTCGCCAATCGCGGCGAAGCGCTCGATGATCTGATCCAAGTCGGCACGGTCGGGCTCATCAAGGCTATCGACCGTTTCGACACCGGCCGCGGCGTCGAGTTCACGACCTATGCGACGCCGACGATCATCGGCGAGATCAAACGCTATTTTCGCGACAAGGGCTGGGCCGTGCGCGTGCCGCGCCGCTTGCAGGAACTCAACCTCGCCGTCAATCGCGCTGTCGAGAACGTCTCGGTCGAGTTGGGCCGCGCGGCAACCGTGTCCGATCTTGCCGCGCGCCTGGGAGCCACCGATGAGGAGATCATCGAGGCGCAGGAACTCGGACAGGCGTACAACTTGCTGTCGCTGGACTCCGAGCTCTCGGTCGATGGCGAAGCCAAAGCGACGACACTGCTCGACTACCTGGGGCGTGAAGACCCGCAGCTGGCGCTGCTCGAGGACAAAGCGAATCTCGAGCGGGCGTTCGACATTCTCGACCGCCGCGAGCGCATCATCATCTTCTTGCGTTTTTACGAAAACATGTCGCAGACGGAAGTCGCAAAGCGGCTCAACGTTTCGCAGATGCACGTATCGCGTTTGCAGCAGCGCGCGCTCGAGAAGCTCAAGGGCTTTTTAAAAGAAGATTAGGCGCCGAGCGCCAACTACGTCCGCTGGCCGGCCGATCGTCCAGACCGGTCGCCGCTAGCCTATGAAATCACAAGCGATCCGCCAGTCATTTGTCGACTTTTTCGTCGCGCGCGGGCACCGCCACCTCAAGAGCGCGAGCTTGGTGCCGGATGCCTTCTCCACAACCATGTTCACGATTGCAGGCATGGAGCAGTTCGTGCCGGTGTTTCTCGGCAGCGAGCCGGCTCCGGCGGCGCGTGCGGTAACCGTACAGCGCTGCCTGCGCGTCGCCGGCGGCAAAAACGACATCGATAATGTCGGGCGCAGCGGGCGTCACGGGACTTTTCTGGAGATGCTGGGCAGTTTTTCGTTCGGAGACTACTACAAGCGCGAAGCGATCGCGTATGCCTGGGAATATCTGACGCAGACCTTATCCATCAGCCCCGACCGTTTGTATGCAAGCGTCTACACCGACGATGACGAGGCCGCGGACATCTGGCGTCGCGACGTCGGCATGCCAGCCGACAAGATCTTCCGGTTTCGCGAGGACAATTTTTGGGATATGGGTCCGACCGGGCCGTGCGGTCCGGATTCGGAGATCTTCTACGATCTCGGGCCGAGCGCGGGTTGCGGGCGCGCCGACTGCACCGTGGGCTGTCCGCATTGCAACCGCTACATCGAGCTTTGGAATCTCGTCTTCCAACAATACGATCGCGATTCGGGCGGCGAGTTGCACCCCTTGCCGCGAAAGTGCATCGACACCGGAATGGGTTTCGAGCGCTTGTGCATGATCCTCGCCGGCAAGACGTCCATCTTCGAGACCGACTTGTACCAAAGCATCATCGCTGCGCTGCCGCGATTTGTCGACCGCAGTCCCTTGCCGGAGGCGGAGCAAGCGGTGCAGCGGCGCATCATCGCCGACCATGCGCGGGCGACGGTGTTTCTCGCGGCCGACGGCGTCGTGCCCAGCAACACCGATCGCGGCTACGTCATGCGTTTCCTCATGCGTCGCGCCCTGCGCAGCGGTCGCAGCCTGCGCCTGCCGGGCGGCTTCCTCACGCGGCTGGTACCGGCGGTCGTCGACTCCTTGGCCGACGGCTATCCCGAGCTGCGCCAGGCGCAGCCGCTTGCGGAAAAGATTTTTGCGGATGAGGAGCGGCTTTTCGATCAAACCTTGGGGCGGGGGGAAAACCGCTTGCTGGCGCTCATCGCCGACGCTAAGGCCGCCGGCACTGCACCGCCGCGCTTGAGCGGCCGTGCCGTGTTCGAGCTGCATGACACCTACGGTTTTCCGCCCGAACTGACGGCGGAGATCGCTCGTGAAAATGGCGTCGAAGTTGATATGGCGGGCTACCGCGAGCTCATGGAGGAGCAGCGTACTCGCGCGCGCCGAGATTCCCAAGCCAAGCGTGCCGACGTCCGCGTGCAAAGCACCACGACGGTTGATCTGCCCAACTCCGATTTCATCGGGTACGAACAGCTGGAGGCGCCTGCTCGGATCGTCGCGCTGTACGATGAGGCGGGCAAACGCACGCCTGAGCTGTCGCGAGCCCAAAGCGGAATAGTGCTCTT
>DATGHT010000112.1:0-5746 GCA_035307865.1 Candidatus Eremiobacteraceae bacterium
GATCGAAATGCCGGAACGCCGCTTCACCATGTCTTCGATGTTACCGCGCAATGCTGCCGGCAGCACTTGATAGCGTTTCACCAAACCAAGCACAGGGCCGAGATCGCGGTTCGCCGTCGCTGGATCGATTGCGACCAGCAGCAGGGCGCGCTTCGGGTTTTCGCTGTCGCGAAAGACCGCGAAGTCGATGCCACGCTTGGTGACCATGTCGCGCACCGTCGTCACGCCCGAGCTCTCACTTGCGAAGCGGTAGCCTTTGGGCGAATCACTTTCCAGTTTTCGCAACCAGCTTTGCAGATCCGCGAACGACATCGTGGTCCCCGCGATGACTTCATTGCCGGCGTACGTGCCTGCGCCGGACGACAGCAGCGACGAGGCGTGTTCGTCGGGAGTGACCGTTTGCGAGAACTTCTTGGCCGCTATCACGACGCTTCCGGCGGGCAGGGAAAAGTTGATCGGATTCTCAACCGTAGCGCTCGGCGCGGGCCTCGCGGCCTGCTGGGGCGAGGGCGCGTTGTGCGAGCACGACCACAACAGCAATGCGATTGGAAAAATCAGCCAAGAACGCTTCATACAGCCTCCTCGAAACGAGGAAAAAGCTTTTCTGGGGAGCTAGCGCGGCACACCTTCCATAACCACAAGCCAAAATGTCGTCGCGTATTCTGCTCGAATCGAGCGTGCCGGCCGGTACGCCTCCGAGTCGTACCATTGGCGCGCGAGCGATGCGGAAGGAAACTCGACCACGGCTAACCGCTGGGGTGGGTGCTCGCCTTCCAGTGTGGCAACCGGGGCGCCGCGCGCAAGATATCTGCCGTTGAAAGGCCGCAACGACTCGACGACGATCGCCCCGTAGCGTTCGATCGCCTCCTGGTCGTGCCACTGGACGCATGCGATGATGTAACCTGCCATTACTGCACCCGTTTCGGAGTTCCGGCCGGTGTGATCAGCGCGCGGCTTTGGCGCTTGCGACGCTGCCGTTGAGCGGTTGCGTCAATTGTTTGATGCCGCCGCGCTGTGCGAGCGCCGCTGCCCCGACGATCCCCGCGTTGTTGCCGAGTTTGGCAGTCACGATTTTCGTGACCCCCTTGGGAACCATCGTGGTTTGCTCGTCCACCAGCTTGGTGAGCGGTTGCGTGAGAATGCTCGGATCGGTCTGCCCCACACCGCCGCCTAACGCGATGACGGCGGGGTTCGTAAATGAGATGATGTTTGATACTCCGAGCGCCAAATCGGCGAGAAAGCGATTCCACGCTGCGACCGCGTGCAGGTCGCCCTTCAGAACCGCCTTGCGGATCATCTTCGTGCCCCACTTCTCCTGCGGTTTGCGTGACAGCAAGGTGCTGCGCGGAAACGACGACGCGAGCGCGAGCGTGTGACGCAAGAGGCCGGTGCCGGATGCTTGTGCTTCGAAGCAGCCGATCTTACCGCAGGTGCACGTGAAGCCGGTGTCAGGGCGGATGACGTGATGGCCGACCTCGCCCGCGCCCATCATGCTGCCCAAGATGAGGCGCCCGCCGGACACGAAGCCGCCGCCGATCCCGGTGCCGAGCGTGATCAGTGCGAACTCGGTGACGTCTTTGCCCGTGCCGTACAAATACTCTCCGAGCGCTGCGCAGCGGGCGTCGTTGAGGATGTGGATCGGATGCTTGATGCGCTTTTCAAGCAGCGTCCGAAGCGCCACGTCGCGCCAACCGAAATTCGGGGAGAAGCGGATGGTGCCGGTTTTTTCGTCGATGTTCCCCGGCGAGCCGACCCCGACGCCGACGCAGTCCTTTTCGTTCAGCTTGCTCAGCACTTCCATGACCACGTGATCGATTTCGATCACCACGGCTGACGGCTCGAGCGTGGTCAAATCCCGCTCCGCTTGTTGAAGGATCGAGCCATCTTTTGTGACGGCAGCGGCAGCGGTGTGGGTACCGCCAAGATCGACTCCGATGGCAAATTCCATGTTGCGGCACCTCTGCTCGTCGTCGGCGCGTGAAATACGTGTGACCAATGCGTGGTGCCCAGGACAGGACTCGAACCTGCACCGGTGTTACCCGACTAGCCCCTCAAACTAGCGCGTCTACCAATTCCGCCACCTGGGCGAGCACCATCAAGTTATACGATACCGCAAAGCGGCGGTCAATACAAATCAGTGAACGTTCGGATCCAGGGCGTCGCGCAGTCCGTCGCCCATGTAGTTCACCGCCAAGACGGTGATGAAGATGCACAGCCCCGGATAGATAGCTGCCCACGGTGCGATGCTGATATTCTCTTGCGCGTTGGCGAGCATGCTGCCCCACGAAGCGGTCGGCGGCTGGATGCCGAAACCGAGATAGGAAAGGGCCGACTCGAGCAGGATGACGTTGCCGACGTCAAGCGTCGCCTGGACGACGATCGGCGCGACCGCATTGGGCAGCAGATGACGCAAGACGATGCGCGTGTCGTTGCTGCCGATCGCGCGCGCGGCTTCGCAGAACTCTTTTTCGCGCAAACTCAAGAATGCGCCGCGCACGAGACGCGCGACGTTCATCCACGACAGCGCCGCGATGATCAAGACGATCGAGACAAAATTGAGGGCCGCCTTGCTCGAACTCGCGGCCACGATACCGGTGATGACGAGCAGCAACGGCAGCAACGGTATCGACAGGAACGTGTCGGTGAGCCGCATCAGCGCGCCGTCGATACGGCCGCCGTAGAAACCGGCGATCGCGCCGATCAGCGTGCCGATGATGATCTCGATGACGACCGCCGAGATCGCGAGCGTCAGCGAGATGCGCGCGCCGAACAGCAGCCGGGTGTACAGATCGCGGCCGATCTCGTCAGTCCCCAAGATATGCCCGAATTGACCGGGCGCCAGCGGCGTGCCCGACCAGTGCGTATCGATCGCGCTCGGATCGAAATGCGTGAGCCAGGGGGCGAAAGCGGCCCCGACGATGAGCAGCAGCAGCACGACCGCGCCGCTAAGCGCCAGGCGGTGGCGTGAAAACTTGCGCCACGTCTGATGCCGTTCGGCAACGAACTCGTCTTCGATCGCCGCAGGCAGCAGGGCTCCAGGCGATGGGAGCGTTTGGGTTACGCCGGCCATGTGAGCTCCTTGCGCTTCATTCCCCGTGCTTCAATCATACTTCACCCGCGGGTCGAGCCAGCCGTATGTGAGGTCAGCCAGCAAATTGAAGAGCACCACTAAGAACGCGCTGACCACCAAGAATGCCATGAGCAGCGAAAAATCTTGCTGCTGCAGAGCCGTGATGAACAGCCGCCCCATGCCCGGCCAGGCGAAGATCGTCTCCGTGATGATGGCGCCCCCGAAAAGACCGGGCAGCGCGAGCGCGGTGATCGTCACGACCGGCATGAGCGCGTTCTTGAGCCCGTGCTTCAGCAGAATGCGCATAAAGGGCAATCCCTTGGCAGCTGCGGTCCGCATGTATTCGGTGTGCAAAACCTCTTGCATGGACGCTCGCGTGAAACGCGACCACGTCGCAAGCTGGATGAGCGCGAGCGTCGTGACGGGCAAGATCAAATGCCTCACGCGATCGATGAAGTCGCCGCCCTCGGTCGACGTTGCGCCGGCGGATGGCAAATTGAAATCAAAGGCATAGCCGAAAGCCTGGAAGTGGATGCCTCCGACCGAGAATATCATCTGCAGCATGAGGGCGAACCAGAACACCGGCATCGAAAATCCGAAGAAGGCAAACGTCGTGACGAAATAGTCGATCGGCGAATACGGCTTGACCGCTGCGACGATTCCCAGCACGAGCCCGAGAAGGACTGAGACGGTGAAGGAGACGCCCATCAGCTCCAGCGTGGCCGGCAAACGCTCCATGATCGCCTCGGTAACGGGCGTGGAGTTCATCGTGGACCAGCCCCAGTCGCCGGTAACGTATTTCCCAAGCCACGAAACGTACTGCACCCAAACCGGGCGATCGAGGCCGAAATTGTGCTTGAGGCGCGCGATGTCGGCAGCGGTGATGTGCGGGTTCTGCATGTAAGGCGCCAACGGGCCGCCCGGCATCTGGTGCAAGATCGCAAAAAGGATAACGCTGATAAGGATCAGCAGCGGAATGGCTTGCAGAATGCGGCGAATCGTATAGGTTAGCATGGGTTTATGGGGCGTTGCCCCTTCTGCCTGATACGCTACCCGGCCTGCCGCGGCTCATCGCAGCGGCCCTTGGGCCTAATGGCGAGCGGGGGCGTTCAGCTGCCGCAGCACGTACGGCAGAATCCCGTCATTGCGGAAGTATTCGGCTTCATCGGGAGTGTCGATGCGCGCGAGCACCTGAAAGATGATATCAGGGGCACCGTCGCGCTTCGCTCGCGCCGTCAGATGTTTGCCGGGCTGCACGCCTTCCTTTATGCCCAGCAGTTCGTAACGCTCTTCGCCGGTCAAACCTAAACTTGAGGCCGATTCGCTCGCTACGAATTGCAACGGCAGGATGCCCATGCCGATCAAGTTAGTGCGATGGATGCGCTCGAAGCTCTCGGCGATGACCGCGCGCACGCCGAGCAGGCGCGGTCCTTTGGCCGCCCAATCGCGCGACGAACCAGCGCCGTAGTCCTTGCCCGCGATGACGATGAGCGGCGTGCCTTCGCGCTCGTACTGCATTGCGACGTCATAGATCGTACCTGGCGTTCCATCCGGTAGGTGGCGCGTCACTCCGCCTTCCGTTCCTGGCGCTAGGAGATTGCGCAGGCGGATGTTGGCGAAGGTGCCGCGCACCATCACCTCATGATTGCCGCGCCGCGCGCCATAGGAGTTGAAGTCGGCCGGCGATACGCCGCGTTCGATCAGATACTTGCCCGCCGGCGAGTTTTGCCCGATCGAGCCTGCCGGAGAGATGTGGTCGGTGGTGACGCTGTCGCCCAGCAGCGCGAGAACGCGGGCTCCGACGATGTCGCGCAGCGCCGGCGGCTGCATCGTCATGCCGTTGAAAAATGGCGGCCGCCGCACGTACGTCGAGTCGGGTTCCCACGCGAAGCGCTCGCCCTCCGCGACCGATAACGAACGCCACAGCTCGTTGCCTTCAAATGCGCGCGCATACTCGCGCCGGAACATCGATTCCGCGACCGACTCTGCAACGACGCGCAGCACGTCTTTGGAATCCGGCCAGATGTCGCGCAAGTAGACCGGTGCGCCCGCTTTGTCGACTCCCAGGGGTTCCGACGTGAGGTCGACGTCCATGCGGCCGGCTAACGCATAGGCGACCACGAGTGGCGGCGACGCGAGATAGTTCGCTCGCACCAGCGGATGGATGCGGCCCTCGAAGTTACGGTTGCCGGAGAGGACCGCGCACACGAGCAGCTGGCGCTCCGTCACTTCTTTGGCGATCGGTTCGTCCAAAGGCCCGCTGTTGCCGATGCACGTCGTGCAACCGTAGCCGACCAAGTAAAAACCGAGCGCTTCAAGGTACTGCGTGAGGCCCGCTTTGCGCAAGTAGTCGGTGACCACGCGCGAGCCGGGGGCGAAGCTGGTCTTGACCCAGGGCGCCGACACGAGACCTTTCTCAACAGCGTTCTTGGCGAGCAAGCCCGCGGCGACGAGCACGTTTGGATTGGAGGTGTTCGTGCAGCTCGTGATGGCCGCGATCACGACCGAGCCGTCGCGCACGCCGGTCTGCTCGCGCGTCAGCGTCGCGACGCCACCTGCGGGCGTGTCAATGGGCGGTGCCGGCGGTGAAAGCGCGCGGCCCGCAGCGTGCGCAGCGGCTTCGAAAGACGTCTTCGCAGCCCGCAAGGGCACGCGGTCTTGCGGCCGTTTGGGACC
>DATGHT010000113.1:0-2145 GCA_035307865.1 Candidatus Eremiobacteraceae bacterium
TTTCATCGGCTCGATGGCTTACACCGCAAAGCAACTGCAAAGCACGGACTACACGCGGCGCTACGGCGTGGCAACGTCGGTGATGGAATACGCAGGACTGAACATCTGGCCAAAGGGCTACCGCCAGGGAACCTACTGGCAGACTGTCTTGGGACCGTACGATTACTACGTCATCCATTGGGGCTATGGCCGTGTGGCGGGCGCGCGCTCGCCCGAAGGCGAGGTCTCGACGCTGAACCGCTGGGCGTCGGTCTGGACCAATCCCTTGTATCGCTTTGCCAGCGACGAGGACGTGGATTATGCGAGCGCACACGCGATTGACCCCCGAGTCGCCCAATTCGATTTCACCAATGACCCGCTGAGCTGGGATGAAACGCAGGCCAAGCTGACCCAGGATCTCTTGGCGGCGCTCGACAGTCGCTGGCCACCACCCGGCCACACGTACGAGGAGGAGCGCTCAGCGTTCGAGTTCGTGTTGGGCGAACGTCTGCGGGCATCGACCCAAGCCGAGCACTACATCGGCGGGGAGTTCCTCAATCGCTCGCATGCCGGCGACCCCGGAGCATCGCCTCCGCTGGTCCAGGTTCCGCGATCGCAGGAGCTGCGCGCGTTCGGCCTCATGGATAAGTACCTGTTTTCCGATGGGGCCTGGAATTTCTCGCCGCGCACCCTCAACCGGCTCGTGTACAGCGAATGGGAGTCGCTGCAAGGCGGGACCTGGGCGTACGATCCGCAGCCCCGGCACGATGAGCCCGTTGTTGAAGTTGTCGAGGGCCTGCAGCGCAGGGAACTCACGATCATGTTCCAGCCGCTCATGCTGCAACGGTTGAACGACCTTCCCTTGAAAGCCAAGCCAGGCTCCACGATGAGTCTGGTGGATCTGTTCGATTGGACGCAGTCGGCGGTTTACGGCGACTTGCGGGATCCCAAATTGAGCAGCATCGGCGAAGTGCATCGTTCGCTGCAGCAATGGTATGCGCGCATGCTCGCGCATCTGTGGCTTGCGCCGGCTGCAGACACACCCTACGATGCGCAATCCCTGGCGCGAGCGCAATTGGTCGCGTTGCGGAGCGACGTCAAGACGGCGCTGAGCCGGCACGGTCTGGATGAGATGACGCGGGCGCACTTGGAAGCGCTTCAGGATGCGGTCTCGCGGCCGCTCGACGCACGCCA
This sequence comes from Candidatus Eremiobacteraceae bacterium, assembly GCA_035307865.1. Classification (GTDB taxonomy): domain Bacteria; phylum Vulcanimicrobiota; class Vulcanimicrobiia; order Eremiobacterales; family Eremiobacteraceae; genus JALYZS01. Next base: position 1,174 of record DATGHT010000113.1, read on the forward strand.
GCTGATTCCGATGCGCTAGCGGCAAAAAAAGTAGCGGCGCGAGTCAGTACTCGCGCCCATCCATACGATACTGCGCATAGCTTAGAGCAGTCTGGGAAACACACGTTCGACGCGAGCAACCGATCGAAGGCATGTCTGCCTTACGAGCGCCCGAAACATCCGCGACCGATGCGGAGTAGTTCGATCATGAACACAAAGCATGGTTCTTTTTGGTATGTCGCCGCAAAGGCGCTTGCGGTGCTGTCCTTCGCTGCCGGACTCATAGTACCGACCGGTGCCGCCGCAAAAGCGGATAGTTCCTCTACCGTGCTGAGCTCTCACCAAAGTCTTGCAGCCGGTCAAGCGGTGAACTTGGTCATCTCGGGAGATCTGGGCGGCGACGTACACATCATCGGCTCCGGCGGCAACGACGTGAGCGTGACAGCCAAGCCGAAAGGCACCCTTGCCGATCGCGTCGAGCTGACCACCTCGCGCGACTCGCGGGCCCTGCGCATCAACCTCGATCTTAGATCTGGTTCCAGCTCTTGGCGAACGTGGATGCACTGGCATAACACGAACGTCGAGGTCGTCATGCGCGTTCCGCGCAAAGCGGCTGTCGCAGTGACGAACATCAACGGCCCGGTGCTGGTCGACAACGCCACCGGCCGTCTCACAGTGCGGGTAGTGAACGGACCGATTGAAGTGAACGGCGCCGGCTCGGTGTTGTCGCTGCAATGCACGAACGGGCCGATCGATGTGAATATCGCCGACCTCTCAGCCGTACCCGACATCGACATGAACACGACCAACGGCGCGATCGACGTGCGCGTGCCCAAAGCGTTCAAAGCCGTGGTCACGGCCAGGACTGTTTTTGGTTCGGTGGACACGGACGTGCCGTCCGGGCCGGGCCGCATGAGCCTGCATGTCGTGGCAGGTGCGATCTCCGTCGGACGGTCCTGACCGAAAAAGCCCAACGCGCGGCCTGGGGCTCGA
>DATGHT010000114.1:0-2686 GCA_035307865.1 Candidatus Eremiobacteraceae bacterium
GAGCGTTTCCAAACCGATGATGTTAGCCACGCGCGCGCCTGCCCACCAGCCCTAAGAAGATATCCTGAAGCGATTCCTCGCCATGGCTGGCGATGAGCTTGGTTTTGTCCTCCAGCGTGACGAGCTTACCGTGATTGACGATGCCGATGCGGTTGCACAGTGCCTCAACTTCCTCAAGATAGTGCGACGTCATGAAAATCGTCATGCCACGCGCATTGATGGCCTTGAGAAAATCCCACAGCTCCAAACGCAGCTCGACGTCCATGCCTGCCGTGGGTTCGTCCAAGATCAGCAGGCCTGGCTGGTGGACGAGCGCGCGTGCCAGCGAGAGACGCCGCTTCATGCCGCCCGAAAGCTCGAGGTAGCTGTTGCGCCGCTTGTCCGTGAGCTCGAACTGCTCCAGCAAAGCCTGCGCCCGCGGTTTGGCTTCGCGCAGCGGCACGCCGTAATAGCCGCCCTGATAGATGAGGATTTCTTCTATCGAAAGGTAGCGATCGAAGTTGAACTCTTGCGGTGACAGGCCGATCAGCCGGCGGCTGTTGCGGTAGTCGGCGATGACATCATGGCCGAAGATCGAGATGTTGCCGGCCTGAAAGGTCGCCAGTCCGACCATGGCATTGATGGTCGTGGTCTTACCAGCGCCGTTGGGACCGAGGAAACCAAAAAACTCGCCCGGTGCGACGTCGAACGACAAGTCGTCGACCGCCGTCACGTTCTTGTAGCGCTTGACGAGGTGCCGGATGGAAACCGCGCTGACGCCGGCCTTGGTGCCGGTGAGCGCGGCCGCGCGATCCTGCAATCGCTGCAAACTAGTAGTAAATGCCGAGCATCATCTTGGCTTCCTCGCTCGCCATGGTGCGCGGGTCCCACGGCGGCGAAAAAGTCAAGTCAACCTTGCAATCGGTGACCCCAGGAATAGACATGACGGCCGCATGCACGGCGTTGATGAACATGCCGGCAACCGGGCAGCCGGGTGAAGTGAGCGTCATGATGACTTGCGCCGTGCTGCCGTCGACCTTCACGTCGTAGACCAAACCTAAATTGATCATGTCGATGCCGATTTCGGGATCGACGACGTTCTTAAGCTCGTCGCGCACGCGCGCTTCGGTTACGGCCGGGCTGCCGGCGCTGCCGTTCGCGGGCGCGGTTTCCGGAGTTGGAGCCGCGGTTGTCGCGCTTGCCGCTTCTGTCGCAGCGGGGGCGCCGGAATCAGCGCTTTTTGATGTAAATTCTTCGGGATTCATAGCCCTACGAGCTTATCGGCTATGATTGGGAACTCCTGTTCTGCGAGCGGGCGAGCGCACCCCAAGGCGGAAGCGTCCTCCAGAAATGAGGCTTTGACACATGCGCGATGTGCGAGACCAAGCGACGGGCGTTCGCCACTTGACGCTCGGGCATTCTCCAGACTCCGACGACGCGTTCATGTTCTATGGGCTTGCTTGCGGTCGCGTCGACACGAATGGGTTCGCCTACCAACATATCTTAGAAGACATCCAGACTCTCAACGAGTGGGCAAGAGAGGGCAGGCTCGATACCACTGCAATCTCGGTGCACGCATATGCGTATGTCGCGGGTACCTACGCCATCCTCAATCATGGCGCTTCGATGGGTGGCAGCGACTACGGGCCGATGGTCGTTGCACGGACGCACACGGAACGCGCCGATCTACGCGGCGCGACAATCGCCGTTCCCGGTTTGATGACGAGCGCTTACCTAGCCTTGCGGCTTTGCATCGGCGACTTCACCCCACAAGTGATGCCGTTCGACACGATCATGGAGGCGGTCGCCGCCGGACAAGCTGATTTCGGATTGCTCATCCACGAAGGGCAGCTCACGCATGCGGAGCTCGGGCTGCAAAGCGTCGTCAACCTTGGAAGCTGGTGGTGGAAAGAAACCGGGTTGCCGCTACCGCTTGGCGTCAACGCCATCCGGCGCGATCTTCCCGAAGATGTCAAGCGGCTCGCGTCGCGACACCTGCGTGAAAGCATCGAGTATGGTTTGGCGCATCGGAAAGAGGCGCTGGAATGGGCGCTGCGTTACGCGCGCGGAATGAAGACCGCGACGGCAGATACGTTCGTCGGTATGTACGTGAACGACCGAACGGTGGATCTCGGAGCAGACGGCCGCCGCAGCATTCAACTGTTCTTGCAGCGCGCACAAGAGCGCAAGCTCATTCCTGCGGTTGGCGAAATCGATTTCGTGGTGTAAAGTCAGCGTTACGAGTGCAGTGCGGTGGGGCGGTAGTAGAGCATGCGCGCCGCGTGCGCGGACAAACGGTTTTCCAACTCGCGTTGCCGCTGCGGGCTCATCGGCGTGAAGCGCCGCGCCGCCTCTGCGTTCGCCTCGACCTGCGCGACGTTGTCGCAACCGATTATCGCGACGTCCGCCGCCTGGCTCAACGCATAGTCGAAGAGCTCCTGGAGCGAAGGCGCGTCGTCGAGCGCCATCAGTAACCCGCGCGACAAAACCTTCATAACGATCACACCCATCCCGAGTTCTTTCGCACGCTGGCCGACCACGTCGGCGAACGGTTCGCTTTGTGCTTCGCATGGGTTTGCCGGCAGCAAGACCGTGTCGAACGAAAAGCGCTCGATGGCAGTCAGCAAAACGCGTGGATCGTGGTGTCCGGTGACGCCGATAAAGCGAGTCTTACCGGCTCTTTTTGCCTCGACGAATGCCTCGTAGG
>DATGHT010000115.1:0-6146 GCA_035307865.1 Candidatus Eremiobacteraceae bacterium
CCAACGATCAGCTCACGATTGAAATCGATCTGGCAGGCGAAACGAAGCCGATCGCGGTCTACGGCACGGTGGTGCGCAATGACGCGCGCGGTGTCGGCATCGCGTTCGTCCGCATCAGCGAGATCACATCGGACCTCATCGCCTACCTGATCCGCAAATGGGAGCGCGAGGGAGCGCCTCAGGGCTAGGCCAGGCAGCTCGATGAAGACCGTGAACGCGGCGGAAGCCGCACGACGCGCGGCGCAGCTGGCCGCGCTGCTCGACCGCTACAGCTACGAATACTACGTGTTGGATCAACCCAGCGTCAGCGACGCCGAGTTCGACACGTTGTTCCGCGAGCTCGTCGCGCTTGAAGATGCGTTCCCGAAGCTGCGCACACCGCAAAGTCCGACCCAGCGGGTCGGCGTTGCCGCTTCCACGGCGTTTGCGCCCTATCGTCACGCGGTCCCGATGCTGTCGCTGGGCAACGCCTTCGGTGAAGAGGAGCTGCGCGCGTGGCAGCAACGCTTGCGGCGCCTTTCCGACGAGCCGCACGAATTCGTCGCGGAGCTGAAAATCGATGGGCTGGCGATCGCGTTGCGCTACGAACATGGCGTGTTGGTATCCGGCGGCACGCGTGGCGACGGCTCCTGGGGTGAAGACGTCACCGCCAATCTGCGCACGGTTCGTTCGATTCCATTGCGCTTGCGCGGTTCGCCGCCGCCGCTGCTCGAAGTGCGCGGCGAAGTCTACATGCGTCGCAGTGACTTCGACCGCATGAACGATCGCCGCGTCGCCGGGGGTGAGGCGGCATTCGCCAACCCGCGCAATGCGGCCGCGGGCGCGGTGCGGCAGCTCGACCCGCGCATCACGGCGCAGCGTCCCTTGCGTTTTTTCGCGTACGGCATCGGGGCGTGCGAGCCGGTGCTGCCGGCGCGCAGTCAGTGGGAGCTGTTGCGCGCGCTCGAGGAATTCGGCTTTCCCGTCAATCGCGAGGCACAACATTTCAGCGACTTCGAAGCGTTGGCGCTGTTCTGCGCATCCTGGGAGGCGCAGCGCGACAAGCTCGACTACGGCATCGACGGCGTCGTCGTCAAGGTTGATTCGCTTGAGCAGCAGCGTAAGCTCGGCTTCGTCGGAAAAGACCCGCGCTGGGCGATCGCCTACAAGTACCCGCCCGAAGAGGCGCAGACGCGGTTGCGCTCGATCGAGGTCAACGTCGGACGGACCGGCAGCTTGAATCCCTACGCGGTGCTGGAGCCGGTGGCGGTCGGCGGTGTGACGGTGAGCACAGCCACCCTGCACAACGAGGGCTTCATTCACGACAAGGACGTTCGCGTCGGCGACACGGTGGTGGTGCGTCGTGCCGGCGAAGTGATTCCGGAGATCGTGCGCCCGCTGCTCGAACTGCGCCGGGGCAAGCGATTGGCGGAGTACCATTTGCCAACGCGTTGCCCGGCGTGCGGCATGGAGATCTACCACGCCGAGGGCGAGGCGATGTCCTACTGCACGAATGCCGCCTGCCCGGCTCAGCGCAAGGAGAGGCTGCGCCATTTCGCTTCCCGAGGCGCCATGGATATCGAAGGCTTGGGCGACCGCTTCAGCGAGGCGCTGGTCGACAACGAATTGGTGCGCGATGTCGGCGATATCTATGCGTTGAGCATGCGCGACATCTTGTCGCTGCCCCGTACCGGCGAAAAACTCGCATCGAACCTCTTGCGGCACATCGAAGCCAGCAAGCAGCGGCCGTTCTGGCGCGTCTTGTATGGGTTGGGCATTCGCTTTGTGGGCGCGCAGAACGCGCAGCTGCTCACGCAGGCCTTCCCCGACATCGAGGCGCTCGAACGCGCTTCGCTGGAAGAGCTGCAAGCGACCGAACAGATCGGCCCGCGCATCGCGGCGAGCATCGTCAACTTCTTCAGTGAGAAGCCGAACTTGGACGTCGTTCGCAAGCTGCGTCAGGCGGGCGTCACGCTGCAGAGCGATGCCGCCGCCGCGCCCCTGCGCGCTGCCGGACCGCTCAAAGGCAAGACCTTCGTCCTCACTGGGACGCTTCCCAATCTAAGTCGTGAAGAGGCGTCTGCGCGCATCCTGCAAGCCGGCGGCAAAGTCGCCGGGTCGGTGAGCAAGAAAACCGATTATGTCGTTGCCGGCGAGTCAGCGGGCAGCAAGCTAGCCAAGGCGGAGCAGCTCGGGGTCAAGGTCATCGACGAAGCGGCGTTCTTGAAGCTGCTCTAGACCACGCGAATCAGATAGCCGTCGTCTTCCTCTTCTCGCTCGTCCAGCCAGTGCAAGGCCTCCTGCAGGCTGCGCGCGACGTCGCCGGCGACGATGCTGTGCTTGTTCTGGTCGAGTAAGAAGTCGGCCGCCAGACCGTGCCAGTAGGCGCTGATCGCGGCCGATTGCCGCGGACTGCAGCCTGCAGCCAGCATCGCGCCGATGATCCCTGAGAGAACGTCGCCCGAGCCTGCCGTCGCCAGCAGTTCGTTGCCGGTGAGGTTGACGTAGGATGCTTCTTTCGTGGCGATGATGGACCGCGGCCCTTTCAGCAACAGCGTGATGTCGAGCGCGGAGGCAAAATCGTCGGCGGCTTTGATCCGATTGACGATCGCGCTGTCGGCTTGCTCGCCGAGCAGGCGCGCAAATTCGCCGTCATGGGGCGTGAGCACCGCTTTCTTGCCCGCGATGATGTCGGTGTGGCCGGCGATCGCGAACAAGGCGTCGGCATCGACGACGAGCGGTCGCGTCGTCTGCGTGAGAAAGCCGCGCACGACTTCTTGGGTAAGCGCTTCTCGCCCCAGCCCCGGACCGATGACGACCGCACCTGCATGACGCGTCATGTCGAGCAAGGCGTTGACGATCGTGGCGGCATCGTCCGTTTGCGGCCACGGCACGATGATCTGCTCCATGAGATGATTGCCGATCGCGGCGGCTGCCGACGCAGGACACGCGACCGTCACGTAGCCCGCGCCCGCGTATTGCGAACCGATCGCGGAAAGCGCCGGCGCGCCGAAGTACTGCGCGCTGCCGCCGATGACGACAACCTCGCCCGCGCTGCGCTTGTCGGCTTGACGGCTGCGGCGCGGCAACCAAAAGAAGAACTGTTGCTTGGTCATCACGTGGTAGCGGCCGCCGACGTCCGCGAGGATTGCCGGCGGGATGCCGATGTTGGCAACCCAGAGTTCGCCGACGTATGACGCGGCCGGATACAAGAGCATACCAACTTTCGGCGCCGCCATCGTGACGGTGGCGGCGGCGGTGACAGCCGGCCCGGGCACGAGTCCCGAACTCGGATCGATGCCGGTGGGGATGTCGACCGCGATCACCTCACGGTTGGCGATGTTGATCTCATTGACCCACGCCCGGTACGGTTCGCGCAGCGCTCCGGACGTGCCGGTGCCAAGCAATCCGTCGACGATCAAGCTCGCGGAACGCAATCCGGAGCGGAAGAACTCGGGCGATTGTTCGCGCAGAAAACTCAAGCTCGCGCCTAGCCCTTGCATGATTTCGAGCTGTGCGCGGCACAGTTCGTTGCAGTCGTCCGCTTTCGCAGCCATGTAGATATCGGGTTCAAAACCGAGCTGCATGAGATAGCGGGCAGCCACCAGCGCGTCGGCCCCGTTGTTGCCCGAGCCCGCCACCACGGCGATACGAATGGGGTCGCCCGACAGTTCCGCGAGGAAATCTCGGGCCAGGTCGGCGACCGCGCGTCCGGCACACTCGGCCAAGACGATGGGCGGAATGCCCAGGTCTTCGATCGTGCGCATGTCGGCGGTCCGCATCTCGGATGGCGTCAATGCGTTCATCGTGCCGCCCTTTCGCCGAAATCGATCGGCTGGCTGACCACACCGCCCGCCTGGTCGTCCGCTTCCAAGATCACCGTGGCAACTGCGCTGTGGCGGCTGTGTGAAATGCTCACGTGCATGCGGCGCACGCCGCGTGCCGCGATAAGCGCTGCTGCCCGCCCCGAGAGGTGCACGTACGGTTTGCCGCTGCCCTCGTGCCGCACGCCGATGAGCCGCCATGGTATCGCATGCCCGAACGCTTTGCGCGTCGCTTCCTTCACGGCGAAGGCACCGGCGAGCCGCTCGTGCGGATTGCGGTGACGTTTCGCGTGAGCGACTTCCTCCGGCGTGAAAATCTTTTGCGAGAACTTCGCGAGTTGCGCTGCATTGAATCGAAATCGTTCTACTTCAGCGATGTCCGTGCCGAGACCGATTATCATCCGTTCTTATTCCCCGATGCAGGTTTCTTACGCGCCGGAGGACTTGCATAGGACAGGTTGAAGGGTGACGCATCGAAAGGCGTCCGCATGAAGGAGGAAAGCGCGCCTCAGTGTCTTGGAAAAAATAAGCCTCGTCCCCATCAACGGCGTTGGAACAGAATTATGCGAACGGCTCGCACCTTGCTTGGAAGAACGATTCTTCCATAAGTTCGCAGTCGAAAAGCCGCTCACCCTCTCGCCCACGCAAGCCAACGCGATCCGGCGGCAATTCTTCCTCAACACAGTTTTTAATCGCATGCTATCCGCGTATCCCGCACGCGACGGTTTGCTGCTCGGCGTCATCGGCAGCGATCTTTATAAGACGTCGCACAACTTCATCTTCAGCGACGCGAGCGAGACCGACCGGGTCGCGGTCGTTTCAACGTTCCGGCTCAAGGCCGACTTCTACAACGAGCAACCGGACGATGCCGTGCTCTTCAACCGCACGCTGAAGGAGTGCGTGCACGCGTTGGGTCATGCTTTCGGACTCAAACATTGTTACAACACGCGCTGCGCGATGTACTATAGTCATTCGATCTACGATACGGACGCCAAGCTGACGTATTTCTGCGACACCTGCGACAAGCGCGTGCGCGCCAGCCGCTAGCGAGCGAGCGCGCGCGCCCAGGCGAGCGCGATTTGGGTCTTCGCATCCGGCAGCTCATCCTTCATCACCATCTCCCAGGCTGCGTCAACGTCGAAAGCGCGCATTTCGATCTGTTCGCTTGCCTCGGGCTGCGCTTCGCCTGCGATCAACTCCTCAGCCCTGTACAGGTGCAAGAGCTCGGTGCAAAAACCGGGCGCCGTGTAGAACGTCCACAGGTGGCGCATCTCGCGGCAGCGGTACCCCGTTTCTTCGATCAGCTCCCGCGTCGCACACTGCAGCGGCTGCTCGCCCGGCTCCAGTTTGCCCGCGGGCACTTCCCACAGCAGTTGACCGATAGCGGGCCGGAACTGGCGGACCAACACGATCTGCCGTGGTTCCGGTTGGGCGATGATAGCCACGCCGCCGCGATGTTCGACGACTTCCACCGTGCCACGGTGGCCGTTGGGATACTCGACCTCGTCGACGCGGACCGTGATCACCCGGCCCTCAAAAACGCGGCGGGTGCCGTGAATTGTAACCACGAAAAACTCCTTTGAGCAATGGCGCCAAGCCGGCCACAACGTTATGGTCCGCCTTCGTGAAGCCCCGCTCGCCTCCCGAGGATTTCATGAGAGAAGTAGTCATCGTGGCCGCGGCGCGCACGCCCATCGGCAAGTATGCAGGCGCGCTCCGGCACGTGCGGCCGGACGACCTGTCAGCGGTCGTGCTGCGCTCGTTGGTCGAGCGAGCGAATGTCGACCCGGGCGACATCGAAGACGTGATGTGGGGCTGCAGCAATCAAGCAGGCGAAGACAACCGCAATGTCGCGCGCATGGCGTTGCTGGCGGCAGACTTCCCCGAAACTGTGGCTGGGGCGACCCTCAACCGCTTGTGCGGCTCAGGCTTGCAGGCCATCAACAGCGCCTCGCAGGCGATCGCATGCGATACGGGTGACATCTTCATCGCGGGCGGCGTCGAGAGCATGACGCGTGCCCCTTACGTGATGCCCAAGCCCGAAGCAGAATTTGCGCGGGCACCACAGCTTTTCGACACCACGCTCGGCGCGCGCATGTACAATCCCAAGCTGACGGCGCGCGGCTATCCTCCGCTTTCCATGGGTGAAACGGCTGAGAACGTTGCGGAGCGCTACCACATCTCGCGAAGCGAGCAAGACGAATTCGCGTATCAGAGCCAGCACAAGACGGGGGCCGCGCAACGTGCGGGCGCGTTTAATGCCGAGCTCGTGAGCGTGCCCGTGATCAATAACGGCAAAACGTCGGGATCGCAATTGTTCAGCAGCGACGAACACCCGCGACC
>DATGHT010000116.1:0-2425 GCA_035307865.1 Candidatus Eremiobacteraceae bacterium
CGCCTGAATCACACACTCGGTCAAGCCGGCTACCGCCGAGCCGTGCGTGCCGTCGACCTGAAAGGTGACGAGATCGTCGCGATAGACCCGCGTCGCCCAGCTCATGTTGATATGCGCGAGCACTCCGGCCTTGAGGCGGAAGGTCGCGTAGGCTGAATCGTCGGCCGTGGCCTTGTACTTCTGCCCTTTCTCGTCCCAGCGTTCCGGTATATCGGTCGAGCCAACGCAGACCAAGCTTTCGACCTCGCCGAAGAGGTTGTCGAGCACGTAGCGCCAGTGGCAGACCATGTCGAGGATAATGCCGCCCCCGTCTTCGCTGCGATAATTCCAGGACGGCCGCTGCGCTTCCTGCCAGTCGCCTTCGAACACCCAGTACCCAAACTCGCCACGCACCGAGAGCAAGCGGCCGAAGAATCCAGAATCGCGCAGGAAAGCGAGCTTCTTCAAGCCGGGCAGGAACAGCTTGTCCTGCACCACGCCGTGCTTGAGTCCCTTACTGTCAGCAAGCTTTACGATCGCAACTGCCTCTTCAAGATTGGTCGCGGTCGGCTTTTCGCAATAGACGTGCTTGCCGGCGTGGAAAGCCCTGGTCAGCAAACTGGGCCGGCCCTGTGTCGTCGCGGCATCAAAGAATACGGTGTCGCGCTTCTCGGAGAGCGCTCCGTCGAGATCAGTGGTCCAGCGTTGCACCGCAAAGCGCTTGGCCAGCGCCTCGAGTTTCGAGGGATCACGGCCAACCAGCACGGGATCAGGCATGACGCGGTCGCCATTGGACAGCTTTACGCCACCCTGGTCGCGGATCGCGATGATCGAGCGGATCAAATGCTGGTTGAGCCCCATGCGGCCGGTCACACCGTTCATGATCAAGCCGAGGCGTTGTGTCGTCATAGCATCTGCTCCTGGAGGGTTTTTGCTTTTGGTCGTCGAAGCGGCGACATCGTCGGCCACAGCGGATGGGTGGCGGTCGCAAAGCCCGGCTTGACCAGCGATCCCGTCAAGAGGTCACCATCATGGATGGCGAGCCGCACTCTGCCGGCGTCACGCGCATAGAGATCAGGATGAGCAGCGAAAAAGCTATCTGCTTCCTCTTCCGGCGTTTCCCCGAACCCATCGACGTAATGGTGGCCGTTGCACTCCATGTGGGTGATGCCAATCAAGGCACCGAGCGCAAGATCCTGTTGCACGGATAGTCCGGCTTGGCAGGTGAGGTCTTCACCGGTGATGAAGAACTTGTCGCGTGCCTCGCTCCACTTCGCGGCGCGGGTCGCATTGAAGATCGACTTGTAGAATCCTTTGCACGATTTGGAGGATATGCCACGGTAGCCGAGCAAGCGCGCCGCCGGAAATGCGCTATAGGTGTCGTCGGCTTCGTCGATGATAAAGTCGAAAGCAGCGAGCGCGCCGAGCGTTACAGCGCGGGTAAGATCGCGCGGCATCGGCTGCTCGATATAGAGAAGTCGGCTCGCAATCGGCTCGAGCGCGGTATCGCTGCGGAGGCGATCCACGAGATCTTGCAAGGAGACAAAATCAGAATATTGCTCGTTGGCATCGAGCGTCACCCGAGTGCCGTAGGCAAGCTCTGCGAGCGCCTTTCCGATGCGGATGAGGCGAATGGCATCGGCATCCGGATCGCCCGCAAGCTTGAGCTTGAAATAACGCGCGCCGGCGTGTTCCTTGACGTCGGCAACGCCACCCTCGCCCTCGATGGCATCGTCAAGACCGACCGTATGTCGGATCGCGACTCGATCGAGCCTGCGGCACTGCGCAAGAAATTGCGTAACATCTTGATTTCTGAGATCGGGCACCAGTCGCGCATCGATTCCGGCGATATTAGCCGTCATTCCCTTGAAAAAATCGATATTAGCGCTTCGCAACAGTGCATCGATGATGGCCTTGTCGATTTCCGCGGGGCCGAGAATCGCGGCAAGGAACGGGATATCCTCTCTTGCACAGGCCTCGATCTGCGCCGCGATGCGAGAAGCATGATAGCCGAACGCGGTGTCGAAGCCTGAGCTGGCCAGATAAAGTTCCCGCGAAATCTCAAGCGAGCGCCGAAGTTCATCCACCGTTTGATCCGCGGAGAGATGAGCGCGCTTGTCGAACCATTTCGGTACCAGCATTTCGGCGCTTGCGCCCACGAAAGTTTTGCCGCTTTCGACCTCGATTTCGACCCGGACAAAAAGCTGCGGTGCTGATGTCACCACAACGGCGCCGAAACGAAATGGCCGGGAAAAGCGCACGGCACGCTCGAAAAAATCAATGTTCCGCACAACGAGACGCGGCATGGCAGACGGACCTCAATCCAGCGCGTTTTGGGTAAAGAAATGCTTGCGGATGCACTGCACCAGTTCGGAAAAGACCGGATCGGCCATGGCATCGAGCGATCGCGGACGTGGCAGCGGTACGTCATAGATCGCGGCGATCG
>DATGHT010000117.1:0-3858 GCA_035307865.1 Candidatus Eremiobacteraceae bacterium
AGGTGGGGCCATACACGATCCGCTCGCCGCGCTGGTTTTTTGTCGGCCGCCTGACGCGGCTCTAGCAATCGTCAACGGCCGCGTACGCATCGAAAACGGTGCGTTCGTCGATCTCGACGTTGCCCGGTTAATCGAGCGCCAGAACCGAGCGGCGCGTAACCTGTTCAATGGCACGTAGGACGCGTTCCGGGGTCATCGGCAACTGCGTGATCCAGGCGCCGGTCGCATCGTAAATAGCACTTGCCACGGCGGCTGCAAACGGGATGAACGGCATCTCCGCGACACCGCGCGCACCAAACGGGCCTCTGGGGTCAGCGAGCTCCAACAACACGGGAAAGACCTCGGTGGGCATGTCCAGCGCTGTGGGCAAGAGATAGGTGCTGAGGTAGGGCGTGAGGATCTGTCCAGCGCGCGACTGCAGATGTTCCGTGATCGTGTAGCCGACCGCCTGCGCAAGACAGCCTTCGATTTGTCCCTCCACTTGCTGTGGATTGATCGCCCTGCCAACGTCGTGCACGCTGACGATGCGCAGCACTCGCACTTGTCCGGTCAAGGTATCGACCTCGACTTCCACCGCTTGCGAGACATACCCATAACAATAATTTGGCTGGCCAGCGGTTGTATCCGGATCAAGCTTGGTCGTTGGCGGCGGCCGAAATTGCACCCTCGCCTTGGCATCAGGGCCAGGGAACTTGGCAAGCGCGGCCAGCGCTGCAGCGCGCACGGCGTTTCCACCTAGATACGTCACGCGCGACGCCGACGCGCTGCCGGCATTGGGCGCTTGCGCGCTGTCGTCGCTGACGAGCTCGACAGCATCGACCGGCAAGCCGAGTGTCTCCGCGCAAATCTGGCGGAGCACCAAATGCGCGCCCTGACCGACATCGGCCGCTCCGATCCTCAGCTTGGCCCGTGCGACAGCTTGCTCCCCGCTCAGTTCGACCGCCGCCGTTGCCTGCTCGGGAAATCCAAAAGAGTAGCCCACGTTCTTCAATCCCGACGCGATGCCGATGCCGCGCCGCGTGCGCGAAGACTGCTGCACGTTTGGCAAGCCATAATCCAGGCGCACTCGAGCCTCTTCAACACAGCGCTCCAGCACCGGCAACGCGCCGACGCCCGGCGGCAACGGATGTTGGGTCGGCTCGATGCTGCCTTCACGGTAGATGTTGCGACGACGCAGCTCGACCGGATCAAGGTCGAGTGCGAATGCAAGCCGCGTCACCATCGACTCGGCAGCGAACTGCGCTTGCGGCGCGCCGAATCCACGAAACGCGCCGCACGGCACGTTGTTCGTATAGACGACGTACCCATCCGACGTAATGTTCTCGATTTCGTAGGTGCCGCTGGCGAACAGCGTTGCGTTGTTGAGCACGGCTGCGCTGGTCGACGCATACGCGCCGCCGTCTGCCAAGAGCTCGGTCTGGGCGGCGCGAATGCGGCCGTCGCGCGTGCAGCCCCATTTCGCCTTGATAAGAAACGGGTGGCGTTTTTGGTGCCCGATGATGGACTCTTCGCGACTCCAAACGATCGCTGTAGGCCGTTTTAGCTTCCAGGTCGCGAGCGCAACCAAGGGCTGGACGCTCAAATCCTCGCGGCCGCCGAACGCGCCGCCGATCTGCGCATAGCGAACGATCACGTCGTCTTCAGAAAGTTCGAAAATCGCTGCGAGCTGGCGACGATCCTCATGCAGCCACTGCCCGGCGGTTTCGACAACGAGTTTTCCGTTTTCGTAGTATGCGATACCGGCATCCGGCTGCAGATACGCGTGCTCTTGCCAAGACGTCTCGAACTCGTCTTCAAGCACGACATCGCATTGCGCGAACGCTGTTGCGACCTCTCCTTTTTGAATGCGAATGTGATGGATCACGTTGCTCTCGCGACCAGCGTGAACGCGCGGTGCGTCCGGGCGCAGCGCGTATCGCGCGTCGCTTACGATGGGCAGGTCCTCGTACGCCACGCGCACGAGCTTGGCGCCGGCTTCGGCAGCTTCGACAGTTTCCGCCGCTACGAGCGCCACGCGATCGCCCCACCAGCGAACGACGTCCTCACAGAGCACGGGCTGATCGGCGTCCGCCAATCCAAAACGGTTATAGGGCACATCCGCGGACGTGAGCACTGCGACGACGCCTGGATGCGCGAGCGCCTTCGAGACATCGAGCGAGCGGATACGCGCGTGCGCGCGCTGCGCGAAGACGACCTTCAGCCGCAGCATGCCCGGACGCACGAGGTCGGCCGGATACATCGCAGCGCCGGTCACCTTGCCGAGCGCATCGGGTCGCCGGACCGACGTGCCAACTGACCTCATGCCCGTGCCTCCTCGCGCGCGGCCTGGACGGAGCTGATCATCGCATCTAGGATCTTCCGGTAGCCGGTGCAGCGGCACAGGTTGCCGCTGATCGCACTCTGCAGCTGCTCGAGCGTCAGATTGGGATGTTCGGCCAAGACTTTTGCGCCCGCCATCAACATGCCGGGAATGCAAAAGCCACATTGCACCGCCCCATGGTCGATGAAAGCCCGTTGCAGTGGATGCAGCTGTTCGCCGTCGGCGAGCCCTTCGATCGTGGTGATCCGCTTGCCATGCGCTTGTGGTGCCGGTACTAGACAAGACATAACGGCTTGACCGTCAAGCCACACCGTGCACGCGCCACATTCGCCCTCGGCGCAACCTTCTTTGGCTCCGGTCAAGCCCGCGTTGTCGCGCAACGCGTTCAGCAATGTCTTGTGGAGTGCGTTTTCCAAACTGTAGGGAAGGCCGTTGATTTCCGTTTCAATCGCGCCAGTGAACTGTGCGCTCGCGCTGGATCGTTCGCCGGTGTCGAGCAACACTGCCGGTCCCAGCAACCCTTCAGAGCAGCAGTGGCCGGCGATGCGCTCCAGCCCGTCGCGCACGTACGCCGCAACCGCATCGCGGCGATATTCTTTCGATCCTCGAACATCGTCGATGGGCGTAACTTCTTCGCGCGCAAGCTGTGCGACCGAGTCGATAACGACACTGTCGAGCCGCTTGCCGCGCAAAAATGCCTCAGCAGCGGGAAGGCGCACCACCGTCGGCGCGACGCATCCGAGCGCGATGCGAGCCTCGCGCACGATCTCGCCGTCGAACGACAGGACGAGCGCCGCGCTAATGACCGATATCGCCTGTGCGCGACGTAGACCAAGCTTGAGGAAGATGCCTCGCTCGTCACGCGCTAAGGCGCGCACGCGAATAGCCGAAATGAGCTCGTCCGGCCGAACGACCGTCTTTCGAAAGCCTGCAAAGAACCGTTCGATCGGCACGCGGCGTTGGCCATCGACACTGCGTAGCTCGATCGTCGCTCCCAAGGCCATCAGTGCGACGATTGTATCGTTTGCCGGCGAGGCAGTGACGAGATTGCCGGCAATCGTGCCGCGCGCGCGGATCTGCGGCGCGCCGACCTCCAGGCAAGCTTGCACGAGCGGCGGCACAAGCGTAATGCAATCGCTTGATGCCAGAACATCGTTGTGGGTGGTGAGTCCGCCCAGAACGATTTCGTCTCGCTCGGCCGACACAAACCGCAGCTCCTCAAGTGCGGTCACGTCGATCAGCGTATTCGTTGGCTTTACGTCACGCTGCAACTCGATGATGATGTCGGTACCGCCGGCGACGATCCGCGCATCCGAGCCGTAATCGCGTAACAAACGCAGCGCTTCGGGTAGCGTGGTCGGCTGGAGGTAATTACGCCACATCATCGACACTTCGCCACGCCGCAGGAAGAGCCATGTCGGAAAGCCGCCTGCCAGCCGAGGCGCGGCGCCTAGGAGCTTGGCGGACGCGGAAGAATTCGTGCCTGAAAATGACGATTGCGCAGCTCAACGCCGCCGACCGCGTTACCTTTGTAGCGA
>DATGHT010000118.1:0-5005 GCA_035307865.1 Candidatus Eremiobacteraceae bacterium
GCCCCGTGACCCAGCCGATATCGGCGGTGCACCAATAGACGTCTTTGTCCGGCTTGATGTCGAAGATGTGGGAGTGAGTCGAGCTCACGCCCGTGAGATAGCCGCCGCTCGTGTGCACGATGCCCTTGGGTTTGGCGGTCGTGCCGCTGGAATATAAGATGTAGAGCACGTCTTCCGAGTCCATCCGCTCGGGCTCGCATTGATCGCTTTGCCGGCTGACGATGTCGTGGTACCAGACGTCACGTTTGCCGTGCCAGTCCACGGGGTCGCCAACGCGGCGCAGCACGATGACGTTCGTGATCGTCTCCACGCCCTGCAACGCTTGGTCTGCGATTTGCTTGAGCATGATTTTGCCGCCACGCCGCCAGCCCTGATCTTGCGTGATGAGGAGTTTGCATTCGCCGTCGATGATGCGATCGTGCAAACTTTCAGCCGAGAAGCCGCCGAACACGACCGAGTGGATCGCGCCGATGCGCGCGCACGCGAGCAGCGCGATGGGCAGCTGTGGCACCATCCCCATGTAGATTGCGACCCGGTCGCCGCGCCGGACGCCCAGCTCGCGCAGTGCGTTCGCCAGCCGGCACGTTTCGCGCAGCAGGGCGTCGTAGGTGATCGCCTGGGTGTCGCCGGGCTCGCCCTCCCAAAAGTAGGCGACTTGCTCGCCGTGCCCTGCGGCGACGTGGCGATCCAAACAATTGTAGGCGACGTTGAGTTTGCCACCGTCGAACCAGCGCGCCACTTTTGACTTTTCATCCCAGTGCAAGACTTTGCGCCACCGTTCGAACCAATCCAAGCGCTCGGCTTCCGTCGTCCAAAACGCTTCGGGATCCCGTGCGGCACGCTCGTAGATCTTCGGATCCTGAACGTTTGCTTGGCGAGCGAAGTCGGGGGGCGGCGGAAAGGTGCGTTTCTCCGCAAAGAGCGCTTCAATGGCTTGGTCGTGCTGTTCCAACATGCGCCTCACGTTCGTGGATACTAACGGTCGGTTGAGAAACGCGACTGGACTTTGCGGCATTCGTCGCCAAACCATGCCGTTCATCACGCTTACCTTCAACCGAATAGGGTACGAGCGCAGCATGGCAACCCAGGTCTCCAGGGCTTCTTCGACGGCAGGTGTGCTGGCCGGCAAAACGGCCGTGATAACCGGCGCTGGCCGCGGCGTCGGCAAGGCAATCGCGACGGTGTTCGCCCAGGCCGGGGCGCACACGATCCTTGTGGTGCGCGATCGCCGGGTAGGCGAGCGCATCGCAGCACAGCTGCGCAAACAGGGCTATAGCGCGGACGTCGGCGTGGCGGATATCACGAACGCGGCGCAGCTCAGCATGCTCGTGCTCAAAATCATGCAGCGCCGTGCCGACGTCGACATCCTGGTGAACAACGCGGGTGTTTTCTTGCGCGAAGACCGGGAGATGCGACCTTCCAACATCGATCCCTTGATCTTGGATCGCACGCTCAGCGTGAATCTTTACGGCCCCATCCAAGTGTGCGATGCATTCATTCCGCACATCGCGCGCGGCGGGCGCATCATCAACGTATCGTCGCGGATGGGACAATTCGCGGGCGAGTCCGACGCCTACGGGCCCGCGTACAGCATAAGCAAAGCCGCGCTGAATATGTATACGCAGCTCCTCGCGGCGGACTTGCGCGAGCGAGAGATCATGGTCGACGCTTTTCATCCGGGCTGGGTGAAAACCGATATGGGCGGTCCCGCCGCGACCGTGGATCCTGAAGACGCGGCCGAAACCGCCCTCTTCCTTGCCGCGCGTCCCTCCTCAGAACGCAGCGGCCTTTTCTGGGAGCGCGGACAGGTTATCGACTGGTAAGAATTCAGCCGCGCTCCAGGCCGGCTTTGCGCTTGCAGCGAAAAGATCGCGCATGCGACTGATTGCCTCGATTCTCACCGCGGTCTTGCTGACCAGCATGCTGCTGTCGGCTGCGCCTGCAGCCGCAATGTCGACTGCCAAGGAGATCGCGCAAGGCGCGAGCATCACCAAGCAGATCGACGACGAAAGCGTCCTCATCAACGATCCGTTTCTCACGTCGTGGGTGAACGGCATCGGCGGCAAGCTGGCAGCGCTGCGCGCGCGCCAAGACATCACCTACCGCTTTGAGATCCTCGATTCCAACGACGTCAACGCGTTCGCGCTGCCGGGCGGTTTCTTGCACGTCGATATGGGGCTGCTCAACTTCGTCGGCTCCGATGACGAGCTCGCCGCGGTCATGGGTCATGAGATGGGTCACGTCGAGCGGCGCCACGTCGTGACGCTCAATCAAAAGGGGAATGTCCTCGGCATCCTGATCGGCATCATCTCCATCCTTTCGCCCATCGGCTACATCTTGGGCGGCACCGCAGGCGATCTCGCCTTCAGCAAGTTCTCCCGGCAAGACGAATTGCAGGCCGACCAATACGGTTTGCTCTTGATGACTCGCGCGGGCTACGATCCGCGATCGAACATCGATATGATGGTTGGTCTCGGACAACTCGGCAAAGACGGCCCCGATAGCGCGCCCGACAAGTCGTTTGCGTCGCACCCGCTGCCCAAGGACCGCATCAATCATTTGTTGGGCTATCCCGAATTGGACAACCCGCCCGCCGACCAGATCGTTGCGCAGGGGTTGCACGATGAGGCTGAGGGACGCTATTCGTATGCGCGCGCTCGCCTCACGACGGCGCTCAGCAAAGCGCCTGCGAACGCCATCGCGCGCGACCATCTGTCGCACATCGAAGTCGCGTTGCGCGAAGCGGGCGCACCCGGTCAGCTCCACGAGCGTGTTGCGCTGGCCAGCCTGCCCGATGTTTACGGCTTGAGTGACGTCGCCGTGAGGATCGCCAAAGCCCAAAGCATTGCCGCGTCCGATGCCGCGCAAGCGCGCGACCGCTCCAAGTCCGCCGAGCAAGACATCGAGTCGCTGTTCAACACCCTCGAAGCACAATCGAACTCGGTTCCCAATCTCGGTTCGCCCAAGACGAAGGGCAATAATCTCAGCAAGGCCATCGACGGCTTGAACCTCATCACCCGCGACATCAATGGAACGCTTGATTTCAGCTCGGATGCGCTGCTGCAAGCCCCCAAGCTGGCGCTCGAAAATCAGGGGCCGCTCAACGACATTGCCGACTCTTTAAGCCAGGGACCGCCCACCGCGAAAACTCGCGCACTGCTGCCTTCCTACCCGATGATGGCGGTCCAACTGTCCATGGCCTCGGACCATTTGGTTGAGGGCGTGGATCAGGCCCGCGCCGCCATTTCGATGGGCAGCGATGCGGTTGGAACGCTCAAGGATTATCTCGCGGCGATCAACGCACTGGATACGACCAGCGGTGACATCGCAGCGAAAGATATGCCCAAGGTGCAAGCAGCGCTCGACCGCGCGACCGCAGCGTGGGGCGCAGCGGAAGCGGTGGCCTTTCACGCATCCGACCTTGTCTACACTGCACAGACCACGACACTCTCCACGCAGATCACCATGCTTGACTTGTTCTCGTCCAAAGAGCGCTACGCCGCGTATCAGAAGGCGCTGGCATTCCGCTTTCCCGGCGTGCAAACGCCGGACTATCAGACGATCCTGCGTTCCGGCATCGCACCGGGTGAGTTAGGCTGCAACGCCTGGCTCAGCTACGAAACCAAAACTGCGGTGAGCGACCTCATGAACCGGGAGCGGACCTCGACCTTATCCTGCACCGACCTTGCGCTGCAACGGCACTTGTTGGGTGAGTCGCTTGAGATCGCAGAAGGCCTAGTCTACCAAAACTACATCCAGGAACCGGCGAAAGTCTAAGGCTGGAGCCGCTGCGTTGTTGCGTGGCGGCTACTTTGCTTGCGCCTCCGCCGCAGCCTCAGGCAGCGCGCCCGCCTCTTCCAGCTCGCGTTTTTGCGCGAGCACGCCCATGACGAGCGCGATGAACGCGAAGAAGGACGAGACGACGCCGGCCCAAGACGGACCGTAACGCCCGAGCAAACCGGTTGAGAGCGGCGGCATGGTGAGGCCCGAAAGATTATCCAGCGCCGAGCTCACACCTAAAATCGTGCCGCGCTGGTTCTCGGGAGCAACGGCCGTAAGCCGCGACTGCAATCCAGGGCGGGCAGTTGCCATTGCGATCGCAAACAAGAGAAAAGTCGGCAGCATCGTCCAGATGCTGTGGATGAACGGAACCCACAAGAAGGCTGCTAACGCGCTCGCGATGCCGATGTTGGACGTGCGCCGGTCGCCAACCGCGTCGATGAGCTTGCCCGCCGGACCCAGCTGTAGGATGACACCCAAGACGCCGAAGGCTGCGAAGAAGAAGCTCGTTTGGCTTGCGCTGAAGTGCAGCGCGCTTTGCAGCAGCAGCGCATAGACCGCAAACCATGCGTAGAGCGCCAGCGAGACTGCCCACAGCTGCAACAAGATGGGCGACAGACGGGGGTCGGTCAGCGAATGAGCGATCTGCCGGAACGTCGCAACCTGGGACCCGCCCCGGCTGCGCGACTCGGGCAGCATGACGATGGTGACGATCAAGGTGACGAATTGCAAGCCGGCGGCCGCAAGAAAGGGGGCCGAGAATCCATAGCGCTGCATGAGCACCCCACCGAGAACGGGTCCGAAAACGATGCCCGCACTGAACGCGGCGCCGACGTACGTAAACGCCTTGCCGCGTTGCGCAGGCTCGACGAGGTCGGCGACGTAGGCTTGGGTGATGCTGAGATTCCCCCCGGAAACGCCCTCGATGATGCGCGCGATAAAAACCGTCGTGATGTTGTGCGCGAAGGCTAACAGCATCCACCCGAACGTCGAGCCGATTTGGCTCACGATCAAGACGGTCTTGCGCCCGTAACGATCGCTGACGTTGCCCCAGACCGGTCCGGAAAAGAACTGGCAGGCCGCAAAGGTGGAGAACAGCAGGCCCACGACCACGTCGGAAGCGCCAAAGCTTTTGACGAAGTAGGGCAAGATCGGCAGCAGTATGCTGAAGCCGAGAATGTCAATAAACGTCACGCCCAAAATGGGCAGGATCCTAGCAATCATG
>DATGHT010000119.1:0-3275 GCA_035307865.1 Candidatus Eremiobacteraceae bacterium
CGTCTTCATGGCGCTGGTGGGCCGCTATCTGTTGCAGTACCTCGGCATCACACTGCCGGCGTTCGCGATCGCCGGCGGCATCCTGCTGATGCTCATCGCCATCGACATGCTGTTCGCGCGCCCTTCACGGGCCAAGCGCGATCCGGAGACGGAGCTTCAAACCGCCGACACCGAAGGCGTCGCAGTGTTCCCGTTGGCCATTCCCATGATTTCGGGACCCGGCACGATCGCGACCGTTTTGCTGCTCGTCAATCTGGCAGACGGCAACCGCGAACGGCTCGCCATCCTGTACGCCGCCTATGGGCTTGGCTTGTTCGTCACCTGGTTGTGCATGCGCGGCGCCGAGTTGGTGTTGCGCGTCTTAGGAAAGACCGGCGTCAGCGTGCTGACGCGCCTGCTCGGCATCATCCTCGCGGCCTTGGCGGTGCAATTCATGATCAACGGGCTCAAGGGCGCCGGCTTCGGTCACGCGTAAGCTTTCGCCATGGATCTTGCAGAGAAAGCGTGCGTTCCGTGCCGCGGCGGGGTGCCGCCCTTGCCCCTGCAGCAATCGGAGGCGTTGCTGCAGCAGCTTGATGGCTGGGAACTCGTCGAGAACCATCACCTGCGCAAAAGCTTCAAGTTCCCGGATTTCAAAAGCGCGCTCGACTTTGTCGACCGCGTGGGCGCGCTGGCTGAAGAACAGCAGCACCATCCCGACATCACGTTGAGCTGGGGCAGAGCCGTCGTCGAAATCTGGACGCACAAAATCAACGGGCTGACCGAGAGCGACTTCGTGTTCGCCGCCAAATGCGACCGGCTGCGCTAGCTTTGTAGGCCGCTGCCGCGTTAGTTGGGGATGACTGGCGCGTAGCGCGGCACGAGGCTTGGATACGCATACGGCGTCGGCGTCGCAGGCACGACGGGAGCTGCGGTGTTTGAGGTTTCCGGCTGGCCTTGCTGCGGCGCCGGCGCAGCTTGCGGCGCTGATGGATTGCTGAGGCTGCCGCCCGCGACTCCGCAGACGCTCACGAGCGCGGCGCGCGCCGCCCGATTGGGCGGATAGCTGGCGGGCCGCACGTACGAGGCGACAAAACCATTGTCTTGCCAGTCGGCCATCACTTGCTCGTGGATCCATGAGGCGCCGTGGCTGGTCGCAGTCCAAATGAGATAGCGAGCGTCGTGCCGGCCGCACACATGATAGGGCACGTTGCTGTACACGTGCATGCTGGGATAGAGCGCGCGCGACTTCTGCACTTGCCGGTTCACGAGACTGTTCAGACTGCTGGCCGAGGTGGTGGCAAGGTTGACCGCTTCCCGGCCGGCCGGATTGACCCACAAACCCGCAAAACCTGAAGGCGGACGCTGCGCCCGCCAACCGCCGGGCGGCGAAAATCCATAGCCATCGGCATGCGCGAGCAATGCCCCCGCGAGGAGCGCTGCGACCCCGGCGAGGGCAGCGCTGAAAATGCGAACGTTTCGTGCGATCATGTGCAAGACCTCATTCCCTATGATACTCTATATCGGAAAAACCAGGCTGAAAACTAGACGTGTCAGCGGGTGTCCGTGCGCACGGCTCGCACGGCGATCGCGCTCAAAGCGAGGATGAGGTAGCCGATCGTCGAGACCACGATCGGCGTGCGCACGCCGAAGTGGTCCGCAAGATATCCGCCCAGCAGCGACCCCGGCACCACGCCGATGATCGCGATGAGCCGCACGGCGCCGAAGACTCTGCCGATCTTCTCCAGCGGCACCACGCGCATGCGCCAACTGATGATCTGCGCCGTTTCAAAGGTCGCGCCCGCGTTCGCCAACGAGAAAAACGTTGCCGCCACCCATAGATGATGCGTGAACATGACCGGCACGAAGACCACGCCGTCGATGATGTACGCGATGCACAACGCCTTTCCGAAAGGCCACTTGTTCGCATATTTGCCCGCGAGCAGCGAGCCCGTCACAGCCCCGATCGCGTTGACGCCCAAGGTCAGTCCGACTTGCGCATCGCTCGCTCCCAACTCGAGTTTGTAGAACGGGATGTAGACCGCCATCGCCATCATGCCGAACAGGTTGAGAAACAGCGACAACCAGGTGATGGTGTTCATCGCCGCGTCGGCCGTGAGAAACCCAAAGCCGCTTGCGATGTCGTGGGCGACCTCGCGCAGGGATGGCAGACTGGCGGGTTTTTCCGGACCCAAACTCGGTATCTTGGCGATCGCGAACAGCGATGAGAGATAGGTCAGCGCATTGAGCGCGAGGGCCGGCACCGGTCCGCCAAGCGAGAACAGCGCTCCCCCCAGTGGTGGAGCCACCAAGTTCGCGCTCTGTTCCGTCGCGATGAGGGCGGCATTCGCGGGGGCCGCCGCCTGACGGCCGAGCAAGAACGGGATGCTCGATGACTGGCCGCCTAAGAAGATCGCCGCGCTCACGGAGATCAGCGCGACGCCGATGTAGATGAGCGGCAATGACAAGAAGCCGCGCACACCGCCCACGACGAACAGCGTCACGATCGCAAAGCGCACGAAATCGCATGCGATGAGCAGACGGCGGCGGTCCAGCCGGTCGGCCAGCGAACCGCCCAGCAAGCCCGCCACCGCAAACGGAAAGAACTGCAAGGCGTAGGTCACGCCGAGCGTGAGCGCCGAGCCCGTCAGCTTGAAGACCAAAAGCGGTATGGCAAGACTGCGCAGGCCGTCGCCCAAATAGCTGAGCGCCTGTCCGGCGTAGAAAAGCCGAAAGCCCCGGTTCGCAAAAATGCCCGCCGCGGGCGTTTTTATGGTTTCGTCCAAAACAGGCTGCATTTTGGCGCGCTCATATGACGAACCTCTCCGCGCGCTCGTTTGACCCGCTCGGGCAGTTGCGACGTATTGTGTTGCAAGAGCACAATCGCTGTCACTGGGAGGTTCTCACATGCGCATGCCGGCTCGAATGCAACCGCTGCTGCCCGCATTGATCGCTTCGCTCGTCCTCACGATCGCAGGATTCTATCTTTTCGGCCGCTTCGGCGGCTTCTCAAATCCTCTCAATCGAAATCTTGCCGGAACACTATCAGAAATACCAAACGTCGTCGCCGTCACGGCCATGCGGGCAACACCGATTCCGCAACCGCTGAGTTTGCTGACGCACGATTCCGCGGCCCTGTCACACTCGGTTGGCGCCGTAAGGCTTCAGCCGCAAAACAGCCCGGCTTTGCCCGGCGGCACTGCGGGCCAGGGCAATTTGCCGCCGGCACCGGTGCGTCCGTTCTCACGCTCATCACAGCTCATTCGCACTGCCCGCATGAGCATCGAAGTGCAAAA
>DATGHT010000120.1:0-3785 GCA_035307865.1 Candidatus Eremiobacteraceae bacterium
CGGTCCCCACCCGCAAGTAAGGCAATACGTCCCAGCCGCTCAAGAACGCGCGCTGCAGTGTGTCGCCCACGATGCGCTCGCGCTCCAAAGCGACTTGCGTGCGGGTTCTGATAACGTCGGCGATGATGGCTGATGTGCCGAACAGCAGCATGAGGGCGGCGGTCAAGGTTGCGGAGCGCAGCAACAATTTACGGACTGCGTCGGCAGCTTGCTCCGATTCCGAGTTCAAGATTCCGGTGATTTGCGCAAGATCCAAACGCATCTGGTCGACGAGCAGCTTGCCTTTCTGCATCCGGTCGACCTCATCCGGAGCGGTGGGGCGGGCGATAAGCGGCAGCGCGACGTCGCGTTCCCAGATCTGGTGATTGCGGCCGACGTCGAAGATGAGCGGCAGCGTCTCGGTCAGCCGAGCATCTTGCATGGAACGCTGCAGCGAGCTGAGCTGCGCACTGAAGCGTGGCTGCGCTTCGTAGTACGGTTGCAAATAGGTGCGTTCGCCGGAAGCCAGGTAGCCGCGCAGCCCGGTCTCTTGGTCGATCTGCGTGCGCAGCAGCGCATCCACTTGCTGTTGCGCTTGCGCAAGCGTCGTCTGCCGCGCATATGCGGAGCGCGCGTGGGCGTACGTGACGAACGATCCCAAAACGGAAACAAGTAATGCAATCGCAAGCACGCTCGCGGCGGTGAAGGTCGCGCCGGTTAAACCGACCTCGGGCAAGGTCGGAGAAGACCGACTAGGCCGGACTCGTTGCCCGGAAAAGAAATTTCGCATGCTTTGAAAAGGTTAGAAAACGACGCTATAACGAGCAGTCGGTTCAGGGACCCTGCATGCGCCTTCGTCGCGCAACAGACCGATGACCTTTATGCGCGCTCAAGCCGCCCTGCCGGTCGATTTTGTAGAAGGGTTAGCTGGAGGGAGCAGTTGCGAACGCCTCGCCCAACACGCGCTGCAGCTCTCCACTTTCCAGCATGGGAGCGAGGATATCGGTGTCGCCGTAAAACTTACCGTTGATGAAGACTTTCGGCAACGTCGGCCAATCGGTCATTTCGCTCAACGCTTCGCGCTTCTCCATATCGCTGAGGACGTCGATGACCTCAAATGGATAGCCGAGATCGCTAAAAAACTGGACGGTTTCCAACGTGAAACCGCAGCGTGGCGCTTGCTTTGTGCCTTTGCCGTAGACCACGATCGTGTGGCCCTCGATCTCGTCTGCGATTTGGCTTTTGAGGTCTTTGGTCATGAAACGTCCTTCACTTCAGTTCTCAGTTCGATGGCATGCAACCGGCCGTCTTTGAGCGCGCCGCCCAGCGCTTCATAGATCATTCGGTGTTGATCCAAAAGAGGCTTCCCGGAAAACTCCCGCGAGCGAACGCGGATGTTGTAATGGTCGCGGGTCCCCGTGCGATCGCGCGTTTCCACGGCTGCATCCGGGAGCGCAGTGCGGATGAGCGTCTCGATTTCTTCGTGCGTAATCATGCGGTGTTTTTCGGTGTCTGCCTGGGGCAGACCGTTGCCAATTGTCCCGCATGCTTGGTCCTATAGCGGTGCGGTCCGCATGCCGATATCGTCTAGAGATGAATATCGACTGGGGTAACATCTACTCGCTCTCCGAGCAAGTGGGAGACGTGGTCAACAATCACCGCGCTGTCGCACTTGCGATCATGGTGGTCGGCGGCATTCTCAGCAGCTTGAGCCCATCCAGCGTCCCCCGCATGGTCGCCATCGTCAACTACGCCGGCAAGGAAGCGAAGACGTTTTGGAAAGCACTTCAGCTTTCACTCGCATTTGTCGCGGGCATTTGCACGGTCTACTGCGCGGTCGGCGCGCTTGCCGGATCGATGGGCGCGCTCTTGACGATGACGGGGTTCCTCTACTATTTTACGGCCGCGCTCTGCCTACTGATGGGCCTCTCGATGATCCGGCTCATCGAGTTCCGATGGAAATTACCAACCTTGTCGGTGATCGGTCACGGCTTCATCGGGGCCTACTTGCTGGGCTTCGGGTTTGCCTTTCTCATCGCGCCCGATGCGACGCCCTTCATGATCGGAGCGCTGGCAGTCACAACCTTCCAAGGAAAGCTTGCGCTGGGCGCGCTGCTCATGTTCGCCTTCGGCATCGGACACGGCATCCCGGTGCTATTCGTGGGCGCCCTGGCGCCGTGGTACATGCACCACAAGGCCGTGCAAAAATGGCACCTGGCAGCTGAGATGGCGGCCGGCTACGTTCTCGTCTTCTTGGCGCTCTTCTTCGCGATCATCGCATGAACGTTTCGGAAGCAAACAACACCGCGCCGGTCGCCGGCTCGAATCGACCTGACGTGCGCCCATACGTCATCAGGACATACGATCGTTGGCTGATATTGATTTTGGTACTGGCGGTCGGATGGCTGATTTTTCGCCCGCTTTTCGCGTTTTCGGTCTATTATCGGGGCGTCAGCTACGAACGGATGCTGCGCTTGAATATCGCGGAGCACTACTACCGCAAGTCGACGCGGGTCGATCCCAAAGTTCCGGACGGCTGGCTAGCATGGGGCGAACTGTATTTGATGCGAGCGCCGTCCGACGCAGTCGCCGGCAAGGAAGCCGTGCGCATCTTCAGTGAGGGACTCACCTACAATCCGCGAGTCAAGCAGCTGGCATTCGACCTCGGCCGGACCTACTTCATAAGAAAAGATTTTCGGGACGCGCGCATCGCATTCGAACGCAGCGCGCAAATCGCACCGCAAGATATGTTCAGTTGGGATTTCGCCGCCTGGTCGAGCTTTCACGATGGGGACCGCCAGCTGGCGCTCAAGTATTGGCATCAGGTCTTGAAGATCGACCCCGGCAATGCCACGGCGCGCCGGGCGATCGCGCAATACGGAACGTGAGCTTCGCTTAGGCGCTCTTTTCCTTGGCGAACAAGTAGCTGATCGCATACATCGCTGCGGCGTAGGGCGAGCTCGTCTTCAAGCCGGTGGACGACTCGTCGCCGCGTAGTATAAAGAGTGCCGGCTGACCGTCTTCGTCGACGACGTCCACGCTCACGGTGCGCAATTCGCTGTCGAACTCCCCGGTATTGTTCTTGTGCTCCGTGACCACGCAATATTGGAGCAGCTCTTCCCGGCCGCCCTGCCCATCCTTATAGAGCCAGCACTTGTCCATACCAACCGGCCGGCTTTTCTTCGAGAGTTCGAAGCGGTAGTAGGCGCATACAATGGTATCGAGGCGCAGTTGTAAATGCCCGCCCGTTATAACCACGGTCTTACCTCCGGTCCCACGTACTCACGCGTCTCCAGCGCGCTATGCTTGTAGTTATCGGATAAGAGCCATCCAAACGTACGTTCGAGCACACTCTTGACAGCCCTGCTAGTGATGGATTTCACGCTTGGGCGCCACACGAGGCAAGCGGCTTCAGGGGAGCGGCTTTGGGGTCGATACAGTTCTTGATGCTGTTACGTGAAGAAGATCAAATTCTGTTCCGCACCGCATGCATTCTGCTGGTGGGACTCATCGCCGGACTTACTTTTGCCATGATCGGCAAGATATAAGAGGGCTCCCGCCCGAAATTCAGCCAAAATTTAGTCCGTTCCAGTAGTGTAGTGGCTATGCCCAGCATCGCAAGAGCTCTCGCGTCTCTGGTGTTCCTCGCGCTCATCGCATCAAACGCTCCCGCGCTAGCTAAAGATGCGCAGCTGCAGATCGACGCACAACACTCCAGCCTCACGGTCTACGTGAGCAAGCAGGGCATTTTCGCGTTCGCGGCCGACAACCACGTCGTCAACGCGCCGCTTACATCGGGAGCGTTC
>DATGHT010000121.1:0-2762 GCA_035307865.1 Candidatus Eremiobacteraceae bacterium
GTGATATCGGTTCGGCGGAATCGTTGCTTCACCGTGCGGCGACCGAGCTGGTCAAGGACCCTGCCATCGCGGAGCCGGCCCTTACCGTGCAGCGTGCCGTCATGGGATCCGAGAAACCGACCGACGACGCGGTGCTACTGCTCGTGCAACTCGCGCCGCAGGCAGTTGCGGCGACACGAGATGAACTCGAGTTTCGCAAGACATGGATATTTCATTCCAGCGACGCGTACTCGGCGCACGCTTCACGCCACGAGCTTATGAAATTCGTCCGCCGTTTCTTGAGCTCCGACGAGCAACTCTTTCGGATCGAACTCATCATCGGTGAGATTCTCGCCAACACGGTCGAACACGCCCCGGGCCTTGTCAACGTCGACATCGACTGGAGCGGCCGACATCCCGTGATGACGATCGTCGACAGCGGTCCCGGCCTCAAGCGTTTTGCCTCCAGCCTTCCTCAAGACAAACTCACTGAGGACGGCCGCGGCCTATTCCTCATCGGAACGCTGGCTCAGAACGTACGCGTCGAGTCCACGCCGGGTGCCGGCACGAAGATGACGGTAACGCTCGCAGTCAATCGAGACGGCGCCGTCTTACCACGCATGCGGTCGAGCGCGTGATTGAGAACCTCACGGCTGGAGATTCAGATGCGCACAAAGTGCGTCTCTGGTTTGACGCCCGCCGCTAGCGTTTGATACACGACGCAGTATCGCTCCGTCAGCTTCTGCAGCGTGCTGAGCTGTTCGCTGCTAAGATCGCCGCTCAATGCAAATCGCAACCTGATGCGCTGGAAGCCGACG
Organism: Candidatus Eremiobacteraceae bacterium; assembly: GCA_035307865.1. Lineage (GTDB taxonomy): Bacteria > Vulcanimicrobiota > Vulcanimicrobiia > Eremiobacterales > Eremiobacteraceae > JALYZS01. The sequence goes on from DATGHT010000121.1 coordinate 798, forward strand.
GGAACATCCCGATCCACCCCAAGCGTGCCGCGAAAGTCCAGATCGCCTTCTGCGACGATCGAACCGCCGGCAAGCGGGATGCCGGTCGAAGTCGCAACGGCACGCAACGTGACGCCCGCACAAGCGACGAGGGCTTGTAACAACATGTCGCCGGAGCACACGAGTGCGCCGTCGCCGCCGGTCGCAGGATGAAGGCCGGCTTTGACCAGCGCGCGGCCGGTCTCCACCGAACAGCTCAAACCGCTCGGATCGTCGAGGCTGCCCTGGGCGCGGAGTTGGATCAACGCCGACTCGGGACGTTCGCGATACTTTTCTTTGATCGGCGCTTGTATGTTTCGCAGAGTTGTTGAGTCCATCGTCGGCGAGTTCGAGGAAAAACTAGGCTAACCTAGCCTCCCCCCGCGGCTTTCCGATTGAGCCGGGTAGCTTCCGTATATTGATCCTCCGCGCCCGGGATGCACGCGAGGCAGAGTGAAGTTATCTTGGTTCGATTTCTGGGAGCCCGATTCGTCGGCGTATCGCACGGGCATCCTCACGCATTCGCTCCACAAGCACACCCACCGCCGGATCCTCGCGAACTGAGTCAAACATTCCATCGATGAGCGACCACGATGCATAAAGCCGCCAGCCTCGTTCTAAGGCCGTCTGCATCGCTGCAAGAGCCGCATCGCGTTCTCCTCGCATCGCATGGATGGCCGCGCGTTCACGATACAACTGATACGTGGTTTCGCCGGCTCGTTCGCGTTCATGCAACCACTCAAGCACCTCAGCGAAAATGGCATTCGCACGAGCTGTCTCACCCAGCTGGAGCAATGCCCAGCCATACAGCGTCAACATCGAGCGCCCACCGTAGGCTCGCGCTCGCCGATTTGCTTTGAGACGTGGGTCCATAAGCTTTATTGCCCGCGCCGCTTGGCCAGCAGGAATGAGTATTTGCGCCAAGCCGCTTACGGCAAAGTCGTTTTCGGGAGCAATCTCGTAGGCCGTCTCCATGTGGCGTATCGCGGCGCGCTGGTCGCCGCGAGCCTCGGCGATGAACCCAAGCTCCCCGTGGCCTTCCACGAACGATGGGTCGACCGCGACGGAGCGCTGAAAAATCGCCTCAGCGTTCGCAAGGTCGACGAGGTAGCCGTAAGTGACTCCCAGATCGAAGAGCACGTCAAGCGATTCTGGCTCGCGCTGCAGCGCACGCTGGCCCCACAGGTAAGCGTCGTCGAACTTCGCCGCACGCCAAAACGTCCCGAGCGCCTGCTTCGCCAGAGTCTGGTTTTCGGGTTCAAGTCTAAGCGCAGCGGCGTAACGCTCCGCGGCCTCCTGGTAGCGGCGCGCCGCCGCAAGCGAATCACCCTCTGCAACAAGGGGGGCAGCAGTGACGCTAGCGCGCTCGTTCACAGGAGCTCAGCGATCCGCGCCGCAGCGCGTGTTGCGCCGTTGGTTTCAACGCTGCGATAGTGGATCGTTCGTTTCAGTTCGTCAGCTATCGCGCGCGCGATGAGATCGGGTGTGGCTGTTTCAAAGTCCATACAGCGTCCGGCGCCGTACCGTTCCAGCCTATGCCGAACGTGGAAGTTCTGCTCGAAATGGTGGCGCAACGGAAAGTACAAGAACGGTCTGCGATTGGCGGTCAGCTCCATGGTCGTCGTAAGGCCACCTTGCACCACCGCGATGTCGCAAGCGGCCAAATGGCGATAGAGTTCGTGCACGTATGCGCGCACTTCCAGGCCCTCGGCGGCAGGCAGCGATGCCGGATCGATGCGCGGTCCTGCAACCGCGATCATGCGCAAGCTTGGCACGAGCTTTTTGGCGGCTGGGAACGACTGGATCACGCGGCGCAACAGGTGAGCGCCGACCCCGGAACCGCCAACCGTCACGATGCACACTGTCTCGTCAGGCTGATAACCCAGCTGAGCGCGTAAGGCGCCGCGGTCGGCAAATGCCGCCGGGTCAAAGCCCGTGATGTATCCC
>DATGHT010000122.1:0-3727 GCA_035307865.1 Candidatus Eremiobacteraceae bacterium
ATCGGTTTCGAGCACGAGCTGTGTCAATGGCAAACGCCTGACGGCATCGTGGAGCAGGTGCGAGTTTTTGAACGTTGCGACACCGCCGATGCCGAGAAAAACCCCGAACTCGTCGATGAAGCGCCGTCCGATCTCATACGATTGTGTGAAGCAATGGATGACCGCGGGCGCGTTTTTTTTGTAGTGGCGCCCCAACAGTACCGCGAGATCGTCGTAGGCTTCGCGACAATGGATGATTGCGGGCAACCGGTGCTCACCTGCAAGGTCGAGCTGCTGCGCGAAGACGTCACGCTGCCGTTCCGGCGGTGAAAAGTTATAGTGGTAGTCTAGGCCCATCTCGCCGACCGCGACGATGCGCTCGTCCGCGAGCAGCGGCTCCAGCCAACCCAGCGTCGCATCGCCGCTGAGATGCGGGTGCACCCCAACAGCCGCAGCCACCGCCGGAAACCGCTGCGCCAGCGCGAGCGTCGCGTTGCTTGTGGCTTCATCTTGTCCGGCGGCGACGATCCAGCGCACGTTTGCAGCAGCCGCGCGCTGCAACACCGCGGCCAAATCGTCGGCGAATTCCGCGCCGTCCAGGTGAGCGTGCGTGTCGATGATCGCGCCGTCTGCGAGCTCCGCCGGCACGCCAGTGTAACCTACGACGCCGCGCGCTCGGCTCGCGGAAACAGCGCGCCGGGCACCTGCGTCAAGCTGCCCGGTTCCAGCAATCCCCAGCGCAGCGTCTTCTCCCAGGTCTGGCCGGGTATACCGGTTTGTCCGAGAGCTCGCCAGATGCTTTCCGAGCTCGCGGGCATGAAGGGGTAGAGCAGCGCCGCCGCCCAGCGCACACCCTCGCACAGGTTGTACAGCGTCTCATCTAAGAGCTGCTCGTTTCCGTCTTTGTGCAGCGACCACGGCTTGGCTTGCTCGACGTAAAGGTTCAACGACTTCACGCGTTCCCAAATGGCTGCCAGAGCCGCCCGATAATCCACGCGCTCCATGGCCGCGCGCGTTTGGTCGGCGGCGGTTTCGAACTCCACGTTCAGTTCATCGCCCGCGCTGCGAGCCGGGACTTTGCCGCCTCGGTACCGTGCCAGCATGGAGAGCACGCGCTGCACGAGATTACCGAAGTCGTTGGCGAGCTCGGCATTGTAGCGCCGAAACAATGACTCTTCAGTGAAACTGAAGTCACTGCCGAAGGGCGCTTGCGCAAACAGGACGTAGCGGATCGCGTCGACCGGAAAATGTTCGAGCAGCTCGGCTGGGCGGATGACGTTGCCGAGGCTCTTGCTCATCTTCTGACCCTCCATGGTGATCCAGCCGTTCGCGTAGACGAGCCGCGGCAATGGCAAATCCAGCGCCATGAGAATCGCCGGCCAAAGCACCGTGTGGAAGCGCAGAATCTCTTTGCCGATCAGTTGCACGTCGGGGGGCCAGAGCCGTTCAAAACGCGACATGTCGTGCGGATAGCCCGCGGCTGTAAGGTAGTTGCAGATCGCATCGAACCACACGTAAATGGTCTTGGCTTCGCCGGGAATCGGGATACCCCACGTCACGCCCGCGCGAGAAACGCACAGATCGTCCAATCCCCCGCGCAGCAACGACGCCATCTCGTTGAAAGCGCTCGCCGGCCGGACCCAATCCGGGTGCTCATTGAAATGCTCCACCAGCCGGTCGCGATACTGCGAAAGCTTGAAGAACAACGCGTCCTCGGAAACCCACTCGACCGGCCGGCGGCACTCGGGATTGGGGCAGCGGCCGTCGACGAGCTTGGCTTCCGGCCAAAAGGTCTCATCGTTGCGGCAGTACCAGCCCTCGTAGGTGCCCGGCACGATGTCGCCCTTTTCGCGGAGCTTGAAAAAGATCTGTTGCACTGCCGCTTCGTGATAGTCGTCCGTCGTGCGAATGAACTGATCGTACTGGATGTTGAGGGATGCCCAGGTCGATCTCCATCGTTCGACGATTTCGTCGCAGAATTGCTTGGGCGATTTGCCGGCCGCCGCGGCCGCGTCCGCGATCTTTTGGCCGTGCTCGTCAGTGCCGGTGAGGAAATGCGCGCGGCCGTTTCCGGTCACGCGGTGGTAACGAGCCAAGATATCGGCCGCGACGGTGCTGTAGGCGTGCCCGATGTGCGGCGTGCTGTTCGTATAGTACAGCGGCGTCGTCAGATAAAAGGTGTCTTTTGCCATGAAGCGGTCTTTTTTTCATGCCGCCTGCTGCGGAAGCCTGCTCTTGCTAACCCCTTAGCTTGCGCGCTGCGAGCCGGTAGAGTTCGTTCTTGGGCAAACCTGTCGCGAGACGCAACACTTCGGAGATCGTGCGCGCTCCGAGCCCGGCATCGCGCAGCAGCGCGACCGCGTCATTGATGCGCGCAACATCGACCTGTGGCGCCTGTCCGCGCTCGCAGCCCTCGAGGACGATCGTGAACTCGCCGCGCTGCTCCTTGAGTTCGCGTAACAGCTCGGCAGCCGAACCGGCAAGGTGCTGTTCGAACAGCTTCGTGTACTCGCGCAGCACGAATAGACGCCGTTGTGGTAACATCGCCGCGACATCGCGGAGCAGCTCGCCGACGCGGCGCGCAGATTCGAACCAGACGACCGGACTTTCTTCGTGCTGCAACCCGCCCAAGTACCGCCGGCGCTCCGCGCTCTTGCGAGGCGGGAATCCGTCGAAGCGAAAGCGTGCGACGTCGAAACCCGACAGCACGAGCGCTGCGAGCGCGACACTCGGCCCGGGCAACACTTCGATCGCTGCGTTGCTCTCGCGAGCCGCGCGCACGAGCTCACTGCCTGGATCCGAGATGCCCGGCATTCCCGCATCCGTGACCACTGCAACCGCCTTGCCCTCCGCAAGCAAGGCGCGCAGCTCGGCGATGCGAGCCGTTTCCACGCGTTCGTGGAACGATCGCAGCGGCTTGCGAATGTCGTAGTGATGCAGCAGTTTGTTGGAAACTCGCGTATCTTCGGCGAAGATCACGTCGCATTCGCGCAGCGCGCGCAAGGTACGCAGCGTGATATCCTCGAGGTTGCCGAGCGGGGTGGGACAGAGGATCAGCTTGCCTTTCGGTTCGCTCACGCCGCTCACTTGGGACTGGAAGACAAGAACAGCACGTCGCTGATGCGCCGGCCGTTCCAAAGATAGAGCAGGTCCTGACTGCGCCGGCTGTTCGAAAAAGGCGCGGGGGAAAAGCCGGCGATGCATTGGCCGCCGTCGAGCCGCACGCTGTCGTAGGCGATGCCTGCCGCATCGGCAGCGAACAGCGCTTTCGCAAACGGTTGCGAATACGCGTACGACGAGGCTGAGTACACCTCCGGCAAACGCCGCTGCAGGCCGCGGAGGTCGTGAAAACTGCCCTGCGCATCCAGCCGGTATGCGCTCATCGGCAAGAACATCTCCGGTTCCCCAGTCGCGCGTAAGAAGAGCTCGCGATGATAGCGCGTCTCTGCGATAGCGGTTCGGATGGTGCGAGCGCAGTAGAGCACGCCGTACGAACCATCTGAAAAACGGCTGCCCGCCGGGTTGGGATAGGCAAACGGCGCCAGGATGATCTCGGCATTGACTGCCCCGCGAACGCCGGCGGCCGCACCCTTAGCGCTTTTCTGCAGGCGAGCTCGTTCGTTCGTCAAGGCTTCGATCGCGTCAAGCTGTTTGAAGTGCTGTGCCGGCGCTATCCTAGCAAAGACATTCACTCGTGGCAGCCGGGTCGGGATGATGCGCCAGCACGGGTGCCAGCGAACCCGTGTGA
>DATGHT010000123.1:0-6670 GCA_035307865.1 Candidatus Eremiobacteraceae bacterium
GTCGTGTGGTTCTGCATGGTGGCCTTCTTGCACGTCGGTACTGTTGACGGTTTCACCAACCACCAAGAAGATGCGCTCGCGTATGTCGCGAGCCGGTTGGGCGGCGGCTGGGTGACCGGCCTGATGACCGCGGCGGTACTCGTGTCGAGCGCGGCCGCGTTGTGGACGACGATGCTCAGCCTCTCGCGCGGCATCTTCGCCATGAGCCGCGACGGCCTGCTGCCCAGAGCGCTCGCCGCCGTTCATCCACGCTACGGTTCGCCTTCGGCCGCAATTCTGGCAGTGGGCATCCCTTGCGGCATTGTGATGCTGCTCTCAGGTGTTTTCAGCAACGCGCGCGATACGCTGCTCACGGTCGTCGGCGCATCTTCGATTTTCTTGGGCGGTACGTTCATCGCCGGCGGCTTTGCGTGCGCCTACCTTCATATTAAGGAAAGCGGAACGTCCAAACATCTGCTCAGCGGCGTCATTTTACCGGTGATCGGGTCGTTGTGGACGCTCGCCTTCCTTATCTATGACGTCTGGAAGGAACAAGGACCATTTTTTCAGCGCATTATCATCGCCGGCATCGCGCTGGCACTCATCTTCGCGGTGACGGCGGGACGGTGGGTGGCCAAGCAAGCGCCGCTGACGATATTAAAGGAAGAGGCGCCGTAACGACGGCGAAGCTCCCGCGCACAGGGAAACGAAAGCGTTAGAAAGGCACCGGCGTTTGTGTCAACACGTTCCGGTGAGAGGTCAGAATTGATGAATGTGCGGCCTGCGGCGGCACTTTTTATTTGCGTATCGCTGGCGGCGGTCGCGAGCGCTTGCGGCGGTGGCGGTGGCGGTGGTGGTGGGGGCACCATGCCGCAACCTTCACCCATGCAGAGCCGTACGCTCAGCCACCTGACCTGCAGCCACACGTTCAGTGCTGCTCGCAGCCCGTTCGCCAGCGTCCGCATCGGACCGATGGCCGCTCATTTCCCGGTCGCAGAGCAGGAAACCATCGCGCCTGACATGCTCGCCGTCCGCTTCCAGGGCTCGAGCATCAGTAGCCAAGCGCAAGCCGCATTGGCGCGTTTGGGTGCGCGCCAGGTTGGGCCGCTGAACGAGCAGGGAGCGGCGACCTTTTCGATTCCGCACCTTGACGCGCGCAGCGCGGCAGCGAGTATGAGAAATCTGCCCGGTGTCATCTCCGCGGGGCCGATCATCTACCGGCAAAAGACATCGCTGCCAAACGATCCGGATTTCCAACCCGATCAGCAATGGGATATGTACCAGATCAACATGCCCAACGCGTGGTCGGTGACGCAAGGCTCCTCCTCGATCACGATCGCGATCATCGACACCGGCTACGACACTGCTAACCCCGACCTCATCGGCAAGGTCGACAAGAGCATCGTGTTCGACAAAGGCACGGGCGCGCAAGACGTCGGCGCCCCCATCGAAGACAAGGACGGTCACGGCAGCGACACGAGCGGCATCGCCGCAGCCAATACCAACAACGCCGCGCTGGTAGCGGGCACCGGCTGGAACGTGCATCTGCTCGAAGCGCGCGTCTTTCCCAACGGAGGAAGTGGCGCCGCTTCAAACGACATCGCGTCGGCGATCAACTGGGCCGTGTCACAGCACGCGCGCGTCATCAGCCTGAGCTTGGGCAGCTTGACGGCCGATCCGCAGTTTGAAGAGCCCGCGGTCGCCGCCGCGATCGCACACGGGGTCGTCGTCGTCGCCGCCTCGGGCAATGAAAACCTGAACTCGGTAGACTTTCCGGCGGCCGATCCGGGAGTCGTCGCGGTCGGCGCTTCCGCCTACTGCGACCAGGTCAAGGACCAGCAGGGTTCGGGCGGTTACGAATACGTCGCGAGCTACTCGAACTACGGGCCGGGCTTGACCTTAGTAGCGCCAGGCGGCGATCCGGATGCCACGCAAAAGAATTGCAACGCGCCCTGCACGGTCGACAATTTGCAATGGATAGAAAACCTCGACAGCTTGCAAGGTCCGTTTCATGAAACCGTCAGCTTGTTCGCGGGGACGTCGCAAGCGACGCCGCACGTGGCGGGAGTTGTCGCGCTCATGGTGAGCAAGGACCCGGCGCTCACTCCATCGCAGGCGCTTTCGATCTTGCGCGCGAGCGCCGACAATATCGGCGACAGCCACCAGGGCGCCGGGCGGCTCAACGCGCTCAGCGCGCTCAACCAGACGCCCTAGACGACCGGCAGAGACGGCCGCACCCTAAAGAGAAAGGACCGGCGCTGGAAGCGCTGAAGCGTCAAGCTGTGAGCGCTTGGCGTTTGACGGGCTGCACGTTGTCGTTTGACGGGGTGCGTTGCATTGCGTAGGTTTTTCCTCGGTTGAAAAGGACGGGACTCTCTCGAGTTCTCGGACTCAGCGATCTCTCGATCTTATCCTCCGCAAGCATGGCGCCGGCGTATTCCATAGCGTCCACCTTTGGCTTGATGGTCGCCGCCGCAGGTTCCGGCGCGATCCTCTCGCTGCTCGTCCTCACGATCCCCATCACGTTCATCGCGATCGCGTTTCACCGCTTGTGCGAGGACCGCGCCGACGCCGGTTCCACGTACGCGTGGTCGCGCTTGGCCTTCGGCCCGCGGCTGGGAGCGTTTGCGGCCTGGATCGTCGTGCTCTCGTATTTCTTCGCCGCCGTCGCCGCGGTGGTGCCCGCCGGCAGCTACACGCTCGGGTTGCTCGCGTCATTCCACATCGTGCCGGCGACGCTCGAGAACCAAGCGATGCCGGTTGCGATCGCCGGCAGCGCATGGGTGGTCGCCGCCAGCATGCTGCTCATCGGCGGTGTCAAGCCGACCGCGCGCGCATCCGGCTTGCTTCTGGGACTGGAAGTGCTCGCGCTGCTCGTGTTCGCAGTCATCGCGATGTTCCACGCGCCCGTCGCGGCCAGCCACCCCACCCACCTGCTCACCCTCGGCTCCGGCGGCATGGCGGGATTTTTCGCAGCGATGGTCTTGTCGATCTGGGTGACGGATGGCTGGGAAGTCTCGACCTACACATCTGAAGAGAGCAAGGGCACCTCGCGCTCTCCCGGATTGGGCGGCCTGCTCGGATTATTGCTGACGGTCGCCTTGGTGCTGATCTGCATGGCGGCGTACACGCGCGTCAGCAGCCTGAGCGGCATCGCCAACCACGCCGTCGACACGCTCGCCTACGTCGCGAGCCAGTTGGGCGGCGGCTGGCGCACGGTCGTGATGGTGCTGACCGTGCTCGTTTCAACGGGCGCGACGCTGTGGACCACGCAGCTCGGCATCTCGCGCGGTATCTTTTCGATGGCGCGCGATCGCGTCGTACCGCACGCGCTCTCGGCCGTGCATCCGAATTTCGGGACCCCGCACGTCAGCATTCTGACGGTGAACATCGGCGTCATGATCGTCACGCTGCTCACCGGGTTCTTGCCCGGCGCCAACGACGCGCTGCAAAGCGTCATCAACGCATCGTCGGTCTTCCTGGGACTCACGTTCATCCTGACCGGCCTCGCCTGCGTCGTCCACTTCCGGCGCAAGGGATACCCGCTCACCGATCTGACACGCGTCGTCTTACCCGCGCTCGGCACGCTTGCTGTGACGGTGCTGCTCGTCGTGAACTGGCAGCATCAAGGGGCGATCAATCAGCGCGCCGCGATCATCTGCCTCATCGCAGGCGTGCTGTTCGCGGCCGTGCAGCGGCTGCCGAAGCCGGCGCGCCCGGAATACCCGGTGCCGGCGGGCTAACCTTTCGCCGCAGCGAAGGCGGCAAAGTTCCCGCTGCCGAAATATCCTAAGACTCGCACCCGTCCGCAGCTTTGACGGCCACACCCCTCGAGCAAGCGTCACCCGGAGGTTCTTCCCCCATGGCCAGGCCGATGACACTCACCGAAAAAATCCTCGCCGCTCACTCGGGGAAAGCCGACGTCAGTCCCGGCGATATCATTTCGATCCAACTCGACCTCGTCATGGCGAATGAACTCTCCGCGGCAGTCGCAATCACCGAATTTCGCAAGATTAAAGGCGCCACCAAGGTCTGGGATCACTCCAAGATCGCGCTCGTGCCCAGCCACTTCACCCCCAACAAAGACATCGCCACCGCAACCCTCTCCTCGATGATGCGCGAGTTCGCGAAGGAACAGCACATCGAAAACTATTTTGAAGTCGGGCGCGGCGGGATCGAACACGTCGTGCTGCCCGAAAACGGCATGATCGGTCCGGGCGAGACCATCATCGGCGGCGACAGCCACACGACCACCTACGGCGGCGTCGGCGCTTTTGCGACCGGCGTGGGCAGCACCGATATCGCGGCGGCTTTCGCAACCGGTGAGATGTGGGTGCGCGTACCGCCCACCATCAAGATCGTTCTCGAGGGAACCCTGCGGCCGTTCACTTCAGCCAAAGACCTCATCTTGCGCACGGTCGGCGAACTCGGCGTCGACGGCGCGATCTACTGCGCGCTCGAGTTCGCCGGTCCGGCGATAAAGGAGCTGCCGATCAGCGGGCGCTTCACGATGGCGAACATGTCGATCGAGGCCGGCGCCAAGAACGGCATCTTTCCGGTCGACGCACAGGTCGAAGCGTACTGCGCGGCCGTCGGCAAGAAGAACTACACGGTGTATCACGCCGACAAGAACGCGGCCTACCAAGGAACGGTGACGATCGACTGCAGCACGATCGAACCGCAAGTCGCGATCCCGTGGCTGCCGGAAAACACGAAGAACGCTTCCGATCTCAACGGCATCGAGATCCAGCAAGCCGTGATCGGCACCTGCACCAACGGGCGCATCGAAGACATGCGCCAGGCTGCGGAGATCCTCAAGGGCCGCAAAGTCCATCCCAACGTGCGAGCGATCGTCATTCCCGGCAGTCAAAAAGTGTACATGCAGTGCATCAAGGAAGGCCTGGCCGAAACGTTCGTCGAGGCCGGCTGCGTGCTCTCGACTCCGACCTGCGGACCCTGCGTCGGCGGCCACATGGGCGTGCTGAGCGAAGGCGAGCGCTGCATCTCGACCACCAACCGCAACTTCCGCGGCCGCATGGGTCACGTGAAGAGCGAAGTCTATCTCACCGGGCCGTACGTCGCCGCCGCTTCCGCGGTCATGGGCTACATCGCCGGGCCGGAACAGGTCTCCAGCCGCGAAGAGGCACGCGTATGATTCTCAAAGGCACCGCGCACAAGTACGGCAAGAACGTCGACACCGACGTCATCATCCCCGGACGCTATTGCAACCTGATCGATCCGGCGCAGCTCGGCAAGCACGCGCTGGAAGATCTCGACGCCAACTTCGTCAACAAGGTCAAAGCGGGCGACCTGATCGTGGCCGACACGAATTTCGGTTGCGGCTCTTCGCGCGAAGTGGCGGCGGTGGCGCTCAAGGGCGCGGGCGTGGCCGGCGTCGTCGCAAAATCGTTCGCGCGCATTTTTTACCGCAACTGCATCAATACCGGCTTGCCGATCTTCGAGTGCCCCGAGGGCGTGGACGGCATCAACGACGGCGATACCATCACCGTGGACGCGGACCAAGGCGTCATCAAGAACGAAACGACAGGCAAAGAATTCAAGGCGACCCAGTTTCCCAAGTTCATGCAGGACCTCATCGCCCACGGCGGGTTGTTGCGCTACGCGGAAAAGCGCCTCGAGGAAAAAGCTGCGGCTGCTTCGGGAAAATAACGTTGCCGAAAAAATATCGCATCGCCGTCATCCCGGGTGACGGCGTCGGCCCGGAAGTCACCCACGAAGGTCTCAAAGTTCTCGAACGTGCCGCGTCGCTCTTCGACTTCGGCTATACGCTGACGGAGTATCCCTTCGGCGCGGATCATTACCTGGCGACCAAGGAGTTCATGCCCGCCGATCAGCTCGACCGCTTTCGGGAAATGGACGCGATCCTGCTGGGCGCGATCGGTGATCCGCGCTTGCCACCGGGTTTGGTCGAGCGCGGCGTCATCGCCGCCACCCGCTTCGGCCTGGATCTCTTCATCAACTTGCGGCCCATCAAATTGTACGCGGAGCATCTGTGCCCGCTCAAGGACAAGACGCCCGCCGACATCGACATGGTCGTCGTGCGCGAAAACACGGAGGATCTCTATACGGGCCTGGGCGGCCACTTCAAACGCGGCACGCCGGACGAAGTCGTCATCGCCAATCAGATCTTCACGCGCAAAGGCTGCGAGCGTGCCATCCGTTACGCGTTTGCGTTAGCCAGCCGGCGCAACAAGCGCAAGAAGCTCACGCTGGTCGACAAGGCGAATGCGATCGAGACGCAGCAGCTGTGGCGCCGCACGGTCGAAGAAGTGGCACCGGAGTATCCGGACGTCAGCTACGATTTCGCATACATCGACGCTGCCTGCATGTGGATGGTGAAAAATCCCGAATCCTTCGACGTCATCGTCACGCCCAATCTCTTCGGCGACATCCTCACTGATTTGGGCGCGATGATCCAAGGCGGCATGGGCGTGGCCGCTTCGGGGAACATCCATCCCGGGCACGTCTCCCTTTTCGAACCCATCCACGGTTCGGCACCCAAATACAAAGGGCAGAATGCCGTGAGCCCCATCGCAGCCATCGCCGCGGTGGGCATGATGCTCGAGTACCTCGGTGAAACCGACGCAGCAACCGCCGTCGAGGCGACGATCTCCCATCTGCTCTCCAGCAAACGCGTCCCCTCACTGGATGCGTCCAGCGGCATGAAGAC
>DATGHT010000124.1:0-8848 GCA_035307865.1 Candidatus Eremiobacteraceae bacterium
ATCTGCTGCAGATCGGCGAACCGCAAATGCGCTCGATCCGCGGCAATAAGATCTCGATGATTTTTCAAGACCCCATGACGAGCCTCAATCCGGTCCTCACGGTCGGCGACCAGATCGCAGAAACCATCACGCTGCATCAGCACAAGAATTCGCGCGAAGCGCTGAAGCGCGCGATCGAGATGCTGAAGATCGTGCGCATCCCCGAGGCAGAGCGGCGCGTGAACAACTATCCCCATCAGTTCTCCGGCGGCATGCGCCAGCGCGTCATGATCGCAATGGCGTTGGCCTGCGATCCGGCGCTCTTGATCGCCGACGAACCGACGACGGCGCTCGACGTCACCATTCAGGCGCAGATCCTCGATCTGATGCGCGATTTGCAACAGCGCCTCAACTCAGCGATCATCTTGATCACCCACGACCTGGGGGTCGTGGCAGAGGTGTGCGAGCGCGTCCTCGTCATGTACGCCGGCAATATGGTGGAATACGGCACTGCCGAACAGATTTTCCAAGAGCCCAAGCACCCGTATACCTGGGGTTTGCTCGAGTCGCTGCCACGGTTGGACGAAAGCGACCGCAGACGCCTCGTGCCGATCGCCGGCCAGCCGCCGAACCTGCTCAAGCTGCCCACCGGCTGTCCCTTTGCGCCGCGCTGTTCGTTCGCATTGCCCGAGTGCGCGACGGTCCCGCCGCCGCTCATCGACTTCGGCAACGGTCATGTCGCCCGTTGCATCCTTTATAAGGAAGACAAGAACCTCGACCTGCGCAGCCTCAAGCGCCGTACGCGAGAGCCGGAGCCGGCCGGCGCCGGGGCACCGGCCTCGCCTGAGCAGCGGACCGCTGCGAATGGCTGAACCGCTTTCGAGCATCACGCCCGGCGACGTCGTTCCCACCACGACGCCCGGCGCGGTCGGGGACGTCCTCCTCGACGTGCGCGACGTGCGCAAGTATTTTCCCGTCACTGCCGGCGTTTTCTCGCGCCACGTCGCCGACGTCAAAGCCGTCGACGGCGTGTCGTTCGCCATCCGGCGCGGCGAAACGCTTGGACTGGTCGGCGAAAGCGGTTCGGGCAAGACGACGATCGGGCGTTGCGTCTTGCGGCTGCTGGAGCCGACGTCGGGCGAGGTGATCTTCGACGGCCAGGACATCACGAAGGTCGACCGTCACGAGATGCGGGCGCTGCGCCGCAAGATGCAGATCATTTTCCAAGATCCCTATGCCAGCCTCAACCCGCGCATGACGGTGGGCGATATCGTGGCCGAACCGCTGCAGATCCACAAACTCGCGCGCGGCAAGGCGGTAGACGCGCGCGTGCACGAGCTGCTGCGCATCGTCGGCTTGTCCCCCTATCACGCGAACCGTTATCCGCACGAGTTTTCGGGCGGGCAGCGCCAGCGCATCGGCGTTGCGCGCGCGCTTGCGGTCAACCCCACGTTCATCGTGGCCGACGAGCCCGTGTCGGCACTGGATGTCTCGATCCAGGCGCAGGTCGTGAACTTGCTTCAAGATCTGCAAGAGCAGTTCGAGCTGACCTATTTGTTCATCGCGCACGACCTGTCAGTGGTGCGCCACATCTCCGACCGGGTCGCGGTCATGTACGTCGGCAAGCTCATGGAGATGGCCGACCGGGACGCCCTGTACAAGAATCCGCTGCACCCGTACACGCAATCGCTGCTGTCAGCGATCCCGATTCCCGATCCGCGCGTGGAAGCGCGGCGCGAGCGCATCATCCTGCAAGGCGACATACCCTCGCCGCTCAACCCTCCCAGCGGCTGCCGCTTTCACACGCGCTGTCCCATTGCTTTTGCACGCTGCGTCACCGAAGTACCGGAGTTCAAGAGTTACGACGGGCACTATGTCGCCTGCCATGCCGTAGAAGAACTCGGCGGCAAGCAGCCTGAAATCCGTCCAGGCCTCGCAAAACCGCGGATTCTCGCCTAGTATCTTTTGGTTGTGTGGAGGGCGGACTCTCCCGCCCGATAACCTATGCAGCCTCGCCAGGCTTGCCCCGCCATCATTGTCCCGCTTTTGACACCCTTGACTCGCTAGTGTATAGTAGGGAACGTTTGGACGGCCTGGGTCGGTCCCGGACAGCAGTCTAAAGCGGAAAGGCTCCAGTGTCGAAGTCGCTCATCATCGTTGAATCGCCCGCCAAGGCGCGTACCCTGAAGAAGTTCTTGGGTTCGCGCTATCAAGTGTTGGCGTCGGTCGGGCATGTGCGCGATCTTCCCAAGAGCCGGCTCGGCGTAGACCCCGACAATGACTTCGCCCCCTCGTACGTGACCATCAAGGGCAAGGGCGACGTCATCAAAGAGCTGCGCGCCGCAGCCAAAAAAGCGGACCACATCTACCTCGCGACCGACCCGGATCGCGAAGGTGAGGCGATCGCCTGGCATCTGGCCGAGCTCTTGAAACTGCAGCATCCCCAGCGAATCGAGCTGCACGAGATCACGAAGAGTGCCGCGCAAGCGGCACTCAAGCATCCGAGCGAGGTGAACATCGACCGGGTCAACGCCCAGCAGGCGCGCCGCATCCTCGACCGCCTCGTGGGCTACAAGATCTCACCCTTGCTGTGGCGCAAAGTGCGCGGCGGCCTTTCGGCCGGCCGCGTGCAGTCCGTGGCAGTGAAACTCATCGTCGACCGCGAGCGCGAGATCGACAGCTTCACGCGCCACAAGTACTGGACGGTCGCCGCCACGCTCTGGCCGCACGGCCACCATGACGCGACGCATACGTTCATCGCCGATGTGATTTCGGTCGACGGCAAGCGGACCAATCTGCCCGCGGACGTGCAGGCGGCAGTTGGCAATAAGACCGCGTACGTGACGACGGCCGAGGATGCGCATGCCCTGGCAGAGCGGCTGCGCAAAGAGAAGTTTTTCGTCAAGGCCGTCAAGCGCAGCGAGCGTCGCGATAATCCCCGCAGCCCGTTCACGACGAGCACGCTGCAGCAAGAGGCGTCGCGCCGGCTGAAGATGCGCGTGCGCAAGACGATGCAGATCGCGCAAGGCCTGTATGAAGGCGTCGACGTCGGCGAAGGCACGGTCGGTCTGATCACTTACATGCGCACCGATTCGACGCGGCTCTCCGAAGCCGCGCAAGGCATGGCGCGCGATTATATCGTCAACCGCTTCGGTGCCGAATACCACGGCGGCCGCCAATACAAGGTCGCCGAGTCCGCGCAAGACGCACACGAAGCGATCCGGCCGACCGACGTCAATCGCACGCCCGAAGCCGTGGCCCAGTTCTTGGAAGCGCCGCAACTGAAGATCTATCGTTTGATTTGGGAGCGCTTCGTCGCGAGTCAGATGTCACCGGCCGTGTACGATCAGACGACGGTGGACATCAGCGCCGGTTCGAGCGCGTTGCGCGCCACCGGCAGCGTGTTGAAGTTCCCCGGTTACACCGCGATCTACGAAGAAACCCGCGACGAGGATGCGAGCGAGGAAGACGAGCGCAAGAAACATCTGCCGCCGGTCGAGGAAAACCAGCAGCTCGATCCGCGCAAGGTCGAACCGAGCGAACATGAGACGCAGCCGCCTCCGCGCTACACCGAAGCGAGCCTGGTGAAGACGTTGGAAGAGAAGGGCATCGGACGGCCGAGCACCTACGCGACGATCGTCGAGACCATTCAGGGCCGCGGCTACGTGCGGCTGTTGGAGCGGCGGTTTGCGCCGCAAGAGATCGGTTACGTCGTCACGGACATGCTCGCCGAACATTTTCCGGAGATCGTCAACGAGAACTTCACCTCCACGATGGAACAGCGGCTCGACCGCGTTGAGGAAGCACACGACGATTGGGTCTCGTTGCTGCGCGCGTTTTACGGGCCGTTTTCTGCGGAGCTCGCGCGAGCGGAAGAACACTTCCCGAAAGTCGAGCTGGAAGAGGACGAGACCGACGAGATCTGCCCGACCTGCGCAAGGCCGATGAAAATCAAGACAGGCCGATTCGGAAAGTTCCTGGCGTGCTCCGGTTATCCGGAATGCAAGACCACCAAGCCGATCGTCAAGGAAGCAGGCGTGCTGTGCCCGCGCGACGGCGGCCGCATTCTCGAGCGGCGCAGCCGGCGGGGACGCGTCTTTTACGGCTGCGAGCGCTATCCGGCGTGCAACTTCGTCGCCTGGGATACTCCACTGCCCGGTTCGGCGTGCGCCGTGTGCGGCGCATTCCTGGTGCGCAAACAAGGACGCAATGAAGGCCGGATCGTGTGCAGCGTGGACGGCAGCCACGAGCACGGGTATGCTCCGGTGAGCGCCATCTCGCCCAACGGTCAAGTCTCGCCCGGTTCCGTCGTCGCAGACGAGGAACAAGAGGAGTCTCGCGCGCAAAAGCGATCTGCGTGATCGCGCCAATCAGTGTCGTCGGTGGAGGAATTGCCGGCTGCGAAGCAGCGTGGCAAGCTGCGGCGTGCGGCGCACAGGTCACGCTGCATGAGATGAGGCCGATCGTCCAAACGGGCGCGCACAAGACTGCGCGGCTGGCGGAGCTCGTGTGCAGCAACAGCTTGCGGGCACTGGCCGTGGAGAACGCCGTCGGACTGCTCAAAGAAGAGCTCAAGCGCTTGGGGTCGCTCGTCATCGAGGCTGCCTTGGCCGCGGCCGTTCCTGCAGGCGGCGCGCTGGCGGTCGAGCGCGATGCCTTCTCAGGGTTCATCGAGGAACGGATCGGCAATCATCCGCGCATCACGCTGCGGCGTGAAGAAGTGCGCAGCCTCGATCCGCAACGCGTGAGCGTCGTCGCCTGCGGTCCACTGGCTTCGGAGGCACTGAGCGCGGAGCTGGCGCGCTTGTGCGGCCGTCCCCATTTGCACTACTACGACGCCGCGTCGCCTATCGTGGCAGCAGACTCGATCGATGAGTCGCAGGTCTTCGCCGCCTCACGCTATGGCAAAGGCGGAGCTGATTACCTGAACATCCCGCTCACGCGCGAGCAATATCTGGAGCTGGTGCACGATCTCGTGCACGGCGAGAAGCACGAACCACACGGGTTCGAAGAAGACGCGCAGCTTGGCAAGATCCCGTTTTTTGAAGGCTGTCTGCCGGTCGAAGAAATGGCGCGCCGCGGCGTTGACACCCTGCGGTTTGGACCGCTCAAACCGGTCGGCCTGAGCCAACACTCCCAGACAGGCGAGCGGCCCTATGCGGTGGTGCAGTTGCGGCGCGAGAATGCCGCGGGCACCGCGTACAACCTGGTGGGATTTCAAACGCGGCTGACGTGGCCGGCGCAAAAAGCCGCATTCGGAAAACTGCCTGGACTCGAACACGCCGAGTGGATCAGATTGGGAGTGATGCACCGGAACACGTTTGTGGACGCGCCGCGCGTGCTCGCTCCGGACTTGTCGCTGCTTGCACACCACAACATTTTTCTGGCGGGGCAAGTGAGCGGCTGCGAAGGCTACGTCGAAGCTGCGGCGACAGGCTTCATCGCGGGGGTGAACGCAGCGCGACGGGCGCAGCAGCGCGAGGCGTTCGTTCCTCCACCGGTCACCGCGCTGGGAAGCCTCATCGCGTACCTCCAAGACCGGACCAGTCCAGATTTTCAACCGCAAAACGTTTCCTTCGCGTACATGGCGCCGCTCGAACCCCAGGTGCGCGACAAGCGCGTGCGCAGGCAGCTGCTCGCGCAGCGATCGTTGGCCTCCATCGATGGCTTGGCGCCGGCGCTGCACGAGTTAGTAGGAGCATCATGATTCGCTCAACCACGATCTGCGCCGTTCGCCGCGACGGCCATCTGGCGATCGCCGGCGACGGCCAAGTCACGTTCGACAAGACCGTGATGAAGCACAAAGCGCGCAAAGTCCGCCGCATCGGGGACGGCAAAGTGTTAGCCGGCTTTGCGGGCTCAGCCGCGGACGGCATCACCTTGCTGGACAAGTTCGAGAACAAGCTGTCCGAGTACCGGGGAAATCTCACGCGGGCGGCGGTCGAACTCGCCAAGGATTGGCGCACCGACCGGTACCTGAGACGGCTGGAAGCGCTGCTGATCGTCGGCGATACGGAGCATCTGTTCGTGCTCTCGGGGACTGGTGACGTGGTGGAACCCGATGACAACGTGGCGGCGATCGGAAGCGGCGGCCCCTACGCCCAAGCGGCGGCGCAAGCGTTGTTGCGCAATACCAAGCTATCGGCCGAAGAGATAGCGCGCGAAGCCCTGACGATTGCGGCCGACATCTGCATCTACACCAACGCAGACATCGTCGTAGAAGCGATTTAAGCCGCCGCAACCCCCGCTGCCAGTTTGGACACCGAGTCCTTGGCGTCGCCGAACAGCATCATGCACTTCGGGTTTTCGTACAACGGGTTGTCGATGCCGGCAAAACCGGGGTTCATGCTGCGCTTGAGCACGATGACGTTCGCGGCTTTATCCACGTCGAGGATCGGCATGCCGTAGATCGGGCTGTTCGACACGTTGCGCGCCGCCGGATTCGTGACGTCATTCGCGCCGATCACGAGCGCCACGTCGGTGTGCTCGAATTCGGGATTGATCTGATCCATCTCGAACAGCTGTGAATAGGGCACGTTGGCTTCGGCGAGCAGCACGTTCATGTGACCGGGCATGCGCCCGGCGACTGGATGGATCGCAAATTTCACGTCCACGCCGCGCTTCTCCAAGGCGGCTGACAGCTCGCGCACGCTGTGCTGCGCTTGCGCGACCGCCATGCCATACCCGGGCGCGATGATCACGCTGCGTGAGTAAGCCAGCAGCGTCGCCACGTCTTCGGCCGAAGCCGAGCGCACCGGCCCCCCGCCGCCGGCCGCTGCAGCGCCGCCCGCGCCGCCTTTGGGAGCGCTGCCGAACGCGCCGAACAGCACGTTTGCAAGGCTGCGATTCATCGCTTTGCTCATCAACATCGTCAACAGTGTTCCGGATGCGCCCACGAGCGTACCGCTGATGATGAGGACCGTGCTGCCGAGCACGAAGCCGGTTATCGCGACCGCGACGCCGGTAAACGAGTTGAGCAGCGAGATCACGACCGGCATGTCGGCGCCGCCGATCGGCAACACCCCCACCACGCCCAGCAGCGCCGCCAAGACGGCCACCGCGACGAATAGCGGGGGCGTTGCGTGGCCCACGAGCATGAGCACGCAGAGCGCCACGATCGCCAGCACGATGAGCGCGTTGACGACCTGTTGCCCGGGATAGGTGACGGGCCGCCCGGTCATGAGTTCTTGTAGCTTCGCGAACGCGACGAGGCTGCCGGCGAAGCTGACGGCGCCGATGATGAGGCTGAGCAGAATCGGAACGAGCTCGCCCGGCGTCGTCGCGTGCGCTGCATTGAGCCGCAGATATTCGCCCGAAGCGACGAGCGCCGCAGCGCCGCCGCCCGCGCCATTGAACAGCGCAACCATCTGCGGCATGGCGGTCATCTTCACGGCGCGCGCGGAGAAATAGCCGATAGGAACGCCGATCAACGCGCCGATGATGATGTCGGTCCAATTGAGGATGCGCGTGTCGAGCCCGGTGACGACGACGGCCAGGACCATGCCGATGCCGGCCAGGAGGTTGCCGGTCTTGGCGCGCGCGGGCGAGCTCAAGAACTTCAACCCGATGATGAGCAGCACGCCCGTGATGAGATAGACGATTTCCAGCGAGGGTATCCGCAGCATGCTCATGATTTCTTCGCCTGCGGATCCGGCGCGGTCGGCTTGGCCTTGAACATCTGCAGCATCCGGCCGGTGACCGCGAATCCGCCCACCACGTTGACGGTGGCCAAGATCATCGCTGCGATACCGAGCGCGCGCCCGATCTCGCCGCCGATCGCCGCGCCTGCGACCAGCATCGCGCCCACCACCACGATGCCGTGAATGGCGTTGGTGGCCGACATGAGCGGCGTGTGCAGCATCGAGGGCACTTTGGAGATCACTTCAAAACCGACGAAGATAGACAGGATAAAAACCGTAAGCTCGAACAGCAGCCGTTCGCTCATGCGCGTGCCCCCGCGCCGCTCACTACCGCGCGCGCCGCTTCGTTCACGATCGTTCCATCGTGGGTGATGCAGACATTACGGGTGATCTCGTCGTTCATATCGAGCTGCAAGCGACCGTCCTTCACGAGGTGTGTGAGCAGCGCCAGCACCGTGCGCGCATACAGCTGGCTGGCGTGCAGCGGCATCGAGCTCGGAACGTTGAGCGGCGCCATGATGGTGACGTCGTGCTGCACGACCGTCGTTCCCGGCTCGCTCAGTTCGCAGTTGCCGCCCATTTCGCCGGCCAGATCGACGATAACCGATCCGGGGCGCATGCCCTTGACCATGTCTTCCGTCACCAAGATCGGCGCGCGTTTGCCGGGCACGAGCGCAGTCGTGATGACGACGTCCGATTCCATCACGCTCTTCGCGATGACGTCGCGCTCGCGCGCCTGTT
This sequence comes from Candidatus Eremiobacteraceae bacterium, assembly GCA_035307865.1. GTDB lineage: Bacteria > Vulcanimicrobiota > Vulcanimicrobiia > Eremiobacterales > Eremiobacteraceae > JALYZS01. The sequence goes on from DATGHT010000124.1 coordinate 8,361, forward strand.
GCTCCGCGCTCAGCTCCTTCGCGTAGCCGCCGGCGCCTTCGCCTCCTTCGTGCGCAGGCGCGGCGACGAAGGTCGCGCCCAGGCTTTCGACTTGCTCCTTCACGACCGGCCGCGTGTCGAATGCGGAAACAACCGCACCGAGGCGGCGCGCGGTCGCGATCGCTTGCAAACCCGCGACGCCCGCTCCTAAGATGAGCACGCGCGCCGGCGGAATCGTGCCGGCGGCGGTCATCAGCATCGGAAAGAATTTCGGCAAGGCCGACGCGGCCAGCAACACGGATTTGTAACCGCCCACGTTGCTCATCGCGGACAACGCGTCCATGTTCTGCGCGCGCGAAATTCGGGGAATGGCGTCCATGCTGAACGCCGTCACGCGGCGCTCGGCGAGGCGCTGCACCATATCCGGAAACAACAGCGGTTGCAGGAAAGCGATCAGGCCGCAGCCCGCGTGCAGGAAGCCCGTTTCATCGATGCCTGCGGTCTCGTCC
>DATGHT010000125.1:0-3834 GCA_035307865.1 Candidatus Eremiobacteraceae bacterium
GGATGATGTGGTAGCGGACGCCGGGCAGATCTTTGACGCGGCCGCCGCGGATCAGCACGACGGAATGCTCTTGCAGATTGTGGCCGATCCCGGGGATGTAGGCGGTGACTTCGATGCCGTTGGTCAAACGCACGCGCGCAACTTTGCGCAGCGCGGAGTTCGGCTTTTTCGGCGTGACGGTTTTCACTTGCGTGCACACCCCGCGGCGCAGCGGGTTGCCGCGCACGTTGATCGTGCTGCGCTGTGGCAAATCGGCATGGCCCGGCTTGGCCCCGGTCAGCGATACGAGAAACGCTGGAGACTTCGATTTCTTGCGGAGCTTCTTGCGGCCGGTTCGCACCAGCTGGCTAATTGTCGGCAACTGTCCTCACTAAAACGGATAAAGCCGCGCGCGCTCGATACCAACGGGGCGGCTCGCGCTGCCTCTGTCTTGGATCTTCGCCGTGGCGAACTGGGATGTGTAGACCACCGAGGAACACGAGAGCTCCCGAAGGGGCCTCGGTCAACCCCGCTATTCTACCAGACGGTACGCTAGACCGTCAAGGTCATATGGCGTTTTTGGTCGTCGTCGAAAGCGACGGCGCGCGGGGCCGCGCGCCTCATGCGTGCAGCCCGTGCACTGTCGCTACATGTCCATTTCCAAGCCCGCGTCCGGCGGCGTCGGCAGCGGCGAGGCGGCGCCATCGCTGACGGTTTCGGCGGTCGTCGTTGCCGGCTCCAGCTCGGCGCCGAGATCTAGATCCGGCAGCTCCGACTCGGGCGTCGCGGCTTCGGGTTCCGGCCCGGCGAGCGCATCGCCCTCCGGCTCTTCCGGAATGTCGCTGAAGATGTCCGACTCGCGGAACTTCGGACGGCCTTTGGCGGACGCTTCGACCGCGCGGTAACGGGGCATGCCCGTACCGGCCGGTATCAGCTTGCCGATGATGACGTTCTCTTTCAGACCGAGCAGCGGATCGTACTTGCCCTCGATCGCCGCTTGGGTGAGCACCCGGGTAGTCTCTTGGAACGAGGCCGCCGACAAGAACGACTCGGTTGCAAGCGACGCCTTCGTCACGCCCAGCAGCACCGTGTCCGCCTTGGCGGGCTCCTCGCCGCGGGCGACTCCCTTGGCATTTTCTTCCAAGAACTTCTCCGCGTCGAGCATTTGGCCGGGCAGCATGCGCGTGCCGCCGCTGTCGGTGACCTTCTTCTTGCGCAGCATGCTGCGCACGATGACTTCGATGTGCTTGTCGTTGATGTCGACGCCCTGGCTGCGGTAGACCTTCTGCACTTCTTGCACGAGGTAGTTCTGCAGCGCAGTCTCGCCCTTGATGCGCAAGATGTCGTGCGGGTTGACCGAGCCTTCGATGAGCTGATCGCCCGCTTCCACGTGCTCGCCGTCGCGCACGGTCACGTGCACGTTGAACGGGATCTCGTAGACGTGTTCCTCGCCTTCCGCATCGGTGATCACGACTTCGCGAATACCCTTCTCTTCCTGAATGTGGACGGTACCCGACTCTTCCGTGATGATGGCCTGGCCTTTGGGCTTGCGCGCTTCGAAGAGTTCTACCACGCGCGGCAGGCCGGTGATGATGTCTTCCGACGCCACGCCGCCCGTATGGAAGGTTCGCAGCGTCAGCTGCGTGCCCGGTTCACCGATGCTCTGCGCCGCGATGATGCCCACCGCTTCGCCGATGTCGACGACACCGCCGGTGGCCAGATTGCGGCCATAGCAGACGGCGCAAACGCCCACGCGCGCGTCGCAGGTGAGCACCGAACGAATCGACACGTCTTTGATGCCCGCCGCGATGATGCGTCCGGCGATGTCCTCGTCGATCTCTTGACCGCGCTTGACGATGACGTTACCGGGATCGTTCGGATCGGTGACGTCCTGCAGCGCGTAGCGGCCGACGATGCGGTTGACCAGCGGCTCGATGATCTCTCGGCCTTCGGCGATGTCGCGCACCACGATGCCGCGCTCGGTGTCGCAATCTTCCTCGCGGATGATCACGTCCTGTGCGACGTCGACCAGGCGCCGGGTCAGGTAGCCCGAGTCTGCGGTGCGCAGCGCGGTGTCGGCCAAGCCTTTGCGCGCGCCGTGCGTCGATATGAAGTACTCGAGCACCGTGAGGCCTTCTTTGAGGTTGGCCTTGATCGGAATGCTCAAGATGCGACCCGACGGATCGGCCATCAAGCCGCGCATGCCCGCGATTTGCTTGACCTGCGCGATCGAGCCGCGCGCGCCGGAGGTCGCCATCATGAAGATGGAGTTGAGCCGGTCTTGCTCCTCGAGCATCGCTTGGGTGACTTCTTCGCCGGTCTTGGTCCAGACGTCGATCGTCTTCGTGTACTGTTCGTCGTCGGACAGCAAGCCCGTCTTGTAGAGCTCGTTGATCTGGGTGACCTGGTTGTCGGCCTTTTCGATCAGCGATGCTTTCTTTTTGGGAATGACGATGTCGCTGATCGACACGGTCGTGCCCGAGACGGTGGCAAAGCGGAAGCCGAGCGTCTTGATCGAGTCCAAAAAACCTGCGGTCTGCGCGTTGCCGTAGTGCCGGTAGCAATCGGCGATGAGCGCGGTGAGGCCTTTTTTGTCGACCGTCTTGTTGACGAACGGGTGGTTCCACTCGAACGGGAAGGCGGCGTTGAAGATGACCCGGCCGATCGTCGTCTCGATGAGCTCGCCGTTGCGCCAGCGCACCTTGATGGGCTCGTGCAGCGAAATCGCTCCCGCGTCGTAGGCGAGCTGCGCTTCCTTGTCGTCACGGAACGTGCGGCCGGCGGCTTCGCCGTTCTTGCGCCCGACGGAGGGCACTGCGCCCGCTGCGGCCGAGTCGATGGTGAGGTAATACAAGCCCAACACCATGTCCTGAGTCGGAATGGAGACGGGGTTGCCGTAGGATGGCTGCAAGATGTTGTTGCTCGACAGCATCAGGATGCGCGCTTCGGCTTGCGCGCCTGCCGACAGCGGCAAATGCACCGCCATCTGGTCGCCGTCGAAGTCCGCATTGTACGGCGTGCACACCAGCGGATGGATCTGGATCGCTTTGCCTTCCACCAGCACCGGTTCGAACGCTTGAATGCCGAGGCGGTGCAGCGTGGGGGCGCGGTTGAGCAGTACCGGATGGTCCTTGATGACCTCGTCCAGCACGTCCCAAACTTCCGGCCGCACGCGCTCCACCATGCGCTTCGCGCTCTTGATGTTGTGCGCCTGACCGCGGTCGACCAGCTTCTTCATCACGAACGGCTTGAAGAGCTCGAGCGCCATTTCTTTGGGCAAGCCGCACTGGTGCAGCTTGAGATTCGGACCGACCACGATGACCGAGCGGCCGGAATAGTCGACGCGCTTGCCGAGCAGGTTCTGCCGGAAGCGGCCTTGCTTGCCTTTCAGAATATCCGAGAGCGATTTCAGCGGGCGGTTGTTGGGTCCGGTCACCGGCCGGCCGCGGCGGCCGTTGTCGATGAGCGCATCGACCGCTTCTTGCAGCATGCGCTTTTCGTTCTTGATGATGATTTCGGGAGCCGACAGCTCCAGCAGCCTCTTCAACCGGTTGTTGCGGTTGATGACGCGGCGGTAGAGGTCGTTGAGATCCGAGGTCGCAAAACGGCCGCCGTCGAGCTGCACCATGGGGCGCAATTCGGGCGGAATGACCGGCACGCTCGACAGTATCATCCATTCCGGCTTGTTGCCGGAATGCAAGAAAGTTTCGACCACTTCCAGCCGTTTGATCGCCTTGATCCGCTTTTGGCCGGACGTCTCTTGGAAATCTTTGCGCAGCTCGGTCTGCAGCTTGTGCAGGTTGAGGTCGCGCAGCAGCTCGCGCACGGCTTCGGCGCCCATGCCCGCACGGAATG
>DATGHT010000126.1:0-2814 GCA_035307865.1 Candidatus Eremiobacteraceae bacterium
ATTGACGAAGCTGACGAGCGCGTGGAAAGCGGTGGGTAGATGAGCCGCTCCCAACCCAAGGAACACGACGCATGCAACAACGGATAACCCGACGATGCCGCCGGACTGTGCCTTCCTGGACGCGGTGAGCGCTTGCCAAAAGCCGGTGAAAGCTATCGGCAGCAACAAGAAACGGGCTAGATTGAGCCATGCGTCCTGGTCGACGTAAAGAGAGCCGAGTGCCCTGGCAATCGCGACCGCTATCAACGCTGCCCCAAAGGCGATTGCGAACGCCGTCGCAGCGCCCAGTATGTCCACGGCGATCAGGGTAAGGGCATAGCGGCTGCGTGATGCCGGCTTGGTCCACGCCACATCCAAGTGCCCGCTGTTCTCCGACGCCAAGCTGCTGCCGTACGCCGCCGCAAAGAAGGTTGCGACGACTCCCGCGATTGCGAACAACAGCGAAAGCGGGATACCGAACGCTGCTTGCAGTTCTTGCTTGCTCGCAGCGTGGACATGGCTTGCGCTCGCAGATGGCTGATCGCCGATCTGCACCTGGACTGTAGCGCCCTGCTGATCGCGAAAGCTGAAGTCCACCAACAGTGCGAGCGCCACCAAGATCGCAAGCACGGCCAGACCCCGTGGTACGCGAATCATTTCCTTATAGTTCATGTCCTTCTCCCGAAAAGACGCGTCACGGCAAACACAATCGCTTAAGCCTGCAGACGGCGCCACTGCGCCAGCGCCAGGCCGCTGCCTGCGAGCCAAAGCCCGCCGAGGGCGGCCGCCGCGACAAAAGCGTTCAGCGTGAGCAACTCGGCTGTCACGCCCGTGCCGGAGGCGTAACTCCCGTACACCATTGGGTTGACCACGTTGATCGCTTTGAACATCATATGGAGCGGCGTCGTCAACGGCGCCTCGTAGAGCAGCAGCAAACCGAGGGCGACCGGCCACGCCAGCCCTGCATACATCCGGCCTTTCGAACGCACTGAAGCCGTGAGTGCTTGCGCGACCCCGAACCACGCGAGCGGGTAGGCGAGGAAGCGAAGCAGCTGCCCGCTCGAATCCTGTTCGAGCACCAGATAGCGGCCGAATCCGTGCGCATAGATGACTGCGAGACCGGCCAGCACGGTGAACGCAAAGAGCGCGATGATGGCAAAGACGTCGACCGCCATCACGCGCGCTGCGTAAGCAAGCCGCGAAACGGGCAGCGTCCACACGATTTCCAAGTGGTCGTCGTTTTCCGCGGACAGGCTGGTGCCCATGATCGTCGCGAAAACCGCCGCGCAAAGACCGGCGACGATGAGAAAGAAGACGGTGGGGATCTGGGGCTGCACATGTGCGCCGAATGAGATAAAACGATTGGGTATCGCGATGCAGAGCAGCGCGATCGCCCCGATCGTAACCGCGAAGGGAACAAAAAAAACGCGGACCCGCAACATCTCCTTGTAATACACTCTACTCCACCCAGGATTTCGCGGCGTTGACATCGTCGCCGACAGCGCTCAAGAAGATATCCTCAAGATTCTGATCGAGTATGCGCAAGCTGCGCGGCTGCTTGTCGGCGAACAGCTTCATCAGGCCGTCTGTATCGCGTCTCACAAACGCCCGCACGAGGCGCCCATTGCGCGTCACCAGGCGCACCCGCGGGTCGCTCTCGATGCCGTTGAGCGAAGGCATGTCGCTGTCGAACGTCGCCTCGATGATCTTCTCGTCTGACCGCAGCTCCTCGACCTCACCCTGCAGCACGAGTTTCGAATTGTGCAGGATCGCGATGCGCTCGGCGGCGCGCTCTACTTGGCCGATCTGGTGCGAGGAGAAGAGGATGGTCGTGCCGGCGCTGGATTCGCTGATCATCAGATCGAGAACGTGGCGCTGATGCACCGGATCCAAGCCGCTTGTCGGCTCGTCAAGGACCAAGATTTGCGGCCGAATCGAAAAGGCCAGGACCAGCGCGAGCGCCGTCTGCTGTCCTTTGGAAAGCGCTTTCACGCGTTTGCGCAAGTCGAGGTGAAAAAGATCGGTGAGCTGGCGCGCGCGTGCGTCGTCATAGTTCCGGTAGGAACGGCGATAGAATTCGAGATGCTGGGTGCCGTTCATCCAGTCATACAGGGCGCAACGCTCGGGCACATATGCGATGTGCTGGAACTTAGCCGGCTCCAAGGGCCGGCCGCCAAAAGTCACAGTGCCGCTGTTTGCGCGCGCCAACCCGAGCATGCACTTGAAGGTGGTCGTCTTGCCGGCTCCGTTTGTGCCCAGCAGTCCAAAGATCGATCCTTCGGGGACGTTGAAAGACACGTCATCGACTGCGAGCACGGAACCATACCGCTTCGTGAGGGATCGAATGTCGATGGTCCCTGCATCGCCTGCACCTGCAATCACTGTGCTTGCTCCTTTGCATCATCGGCCGGATACCAGTGCATTAGCGCCTGGTCAAAAAGTTCGTGAACGAGATCGCGCCGCAAGCCCATCGACTTCGCCTCGCGTACGGCCGCATCGAACGACGATCCCGCAACGCTGGAGAGCGCCTGCGCCGACATGTCGACGGCATTATTGCTCGAGACGAAGGAACCGCGTCCAACGCTCGTCTCGATGACGCCGTCGCGCTCGAGTTCGCGATACGCGCGCGCCACCGTGTTGGGGTTGATGGTCAACTGGGTGGCCAGTTGCTTCACGGTAGGCAGCCGCTCGCCGGGAGCCAGCACGCCGAGGGCCACGGATCTCTTCACTTGCTCGATGAGCTGAAGGTAGATCGGGACCCCGGTGTGCGGGTCAACCGTGAATATTGCGGGCATGTTATTTTACAGCTTTGGGCCCCAGCCCGCGAAGAGGATT
>DATGHT010000127.1:0-5068 GCA_035307865.1 Candidatus Eremiobacteraceae bacterium
GGACGACTGAATAGGGCCGCCGCCGCACGGCCTCAGTCAGCGCTCCCGCCTTTTCGTGACCCGAGTAGCCGGCCGGCGCACCGATCAGGCGCGCGACCGAATGCGCTTGCGCGAACTCGGACATGTCGAAGCGCAGCAGTGCTTCGTCGCTGCCGAACAGGGCCGCAGCGGTGGCACGCGCCAGCTCGGTCTTGCCGACGCCGCTCGGCCCGACGAAGAAGAGCGCTCCCAGCGGTCCGCGATGCTCGCGTAGTCCGGCGCGCGAACGTCGCACGCACTCGGCGACCGCATGCACCGCCGCATCCTGCCCGACGATGCGCCGGCTCAAGATGTCTTCGAACTGCAGCAAGCGGCGCGCTTCTTCTTCCTGTAAGGTCTGCAGCGGCACGCCGGTCCAGGCCGAGACCATCAGCGCCACATCCTCGGGCGTGACTTGCTGCCCTTGGCGCAGTGCGACCGCTGCCGCCGCCTCATCGATGAGATCGAACGCCTTGTCGGGCAGGCGGCGATCGGCGATATAACGCGCGCTCAACGTCACCGCCTGCTGCAAGGCGGCCGCCGAGATCTGCACGCCATGATGGCGCTCGTAACGGTCTTTGACCCCCGCGAGCATCTCGAGCGCTTGCTCCGGGGTCGGCTCTTCGACGATGACCGGCGCGAAGCGGCGTTCCAGCGCGGCGTCGCTTTCGATATGGCGCCGGTATTCTTCGAACGTGGTTGCGCCGATGCAGCGGATCTCGCCGCGCGCAAGCTCAGGCTTCAGCATGTTGGCGGCATCCACGGTCGAGCCCTCAGCGCTGCCCGCACCGACGATGGTGTGCAGCTCGTCGATGAAGACGATGACGTCGCCCGCGGCACGGCGGAGTTCGTCGAGCACCCGGCTCAAGCGCGCTTCGAATTCGCCGCGGTACTTCGTCCCCGCTACGACATTCGAGAGGGTCAGCGCGATCACGCGCTTGCCGAGCAGCGCTCGCGGTGCGTTGCCCTGCGCGATGCGCACGGCCAGGCCTTCCACGATGGCGGTCTTGCCGACGCCCGCCTCGCCGATCAAGACCGGATTGTTCTTCGCGCGCCGCGCGAGGATGCGGATGACGCGTTCGATCTCCGCTTGCCGGCCGATGACCGGATCGAGCTTGCCCTCGCGCGCGAGCTGCGTAAGATCGCGCCCCAGCGCGTTGAGGATCGGGGTGCGCAAACGGCCGAGGGGAGCCGGTCCGACGGGCCGAGGCATTTCGCCCGCGGCTGCATCAGACTTGCTGCGCTGCTGCGCGAGCAGCGAAGCGCCCAGGCCTAGGGCCAGCGCCGCCAGCGCCGCGCCGCTTGCCACCGCTGCCCGCTTGCCCGTTTGCGCGGCCAGACACTGCATGCACAGCGGCTGCCAAGTCAGCTTGCCGGACTTGATGACGAGATCGGTGGACGTTGCGGGCCGCTGTTTGCAGCGCTCGCACAGCACGGCGGTCATGCGGTTGACAGCTCCTCCCGCCAAAGGTCGATGAGCGAGCGCAGAATCCGCCCGGTCGCTCCCCAAATGCGGTGGCCGTCGAATTCGTACGAGTAGCGAAGTTTTCCGACCCCCCGATACTCGAGCCACTGCGCAGATTCAACGCCCGCTTGGGTCAAACGCGAAACAGGCACGCTGATCACCTCGGCGACTTCGAGCGCGTCCGGCCGGACGCCGCTTGCATCTGCGCAATAGCCCACGACCGGCGTGATGACGTAGTTGCTGACGACGGTCTCAACGTCGTCGAGCATTCCCAGCACTTCCACGCCGCTGGGAACCAAACCGAGTTCCTCCCGCGCTTCCCGCAGCGCCGCGGCCACGGGGCCGTCGTCGTGCGCTTCCAACGATCCGCCGGGAAAGCAGATCTCACCGGGGTGCAAGACGTGATCGGTGCGCCTGAAGCAGAGCAATCGCAGGGACTCGTGATCGCCGCTGAGCGGCACGAGCACTGCGGCGTGATGTGCGCCGTCGACGGGCAGTCGCCTGGGTTGGTGTTGCTGCAGACGGCTGCGCAGCGCAGCCAACGAAAAGGCCATGGCAGAAATCTAGTTGACCGAGAACTTCACGTTGAACGGAGTTTTCTTGCTACGCTTTTCGGAAGCGGCTGTCGCGTGCAGCGCTCGCAAGCGGCGCGTCTCCTGATCGAGCAGCTTCAACTCGGCGCGCAAGCGTTCGGCGGCGCTGCCGGCCTCGAGCAGCCCTTGCTTGACCGCAAGGTCGACCTGCAGCGCGTCGGCGATGAGATAGGAAGACGCGCCGGCGTCGGCCGGCAGAACTATCTCTTCGAGTTCTCCCCCTGACACGGCCAGCAGCGCTTGCAAGTAATCCTTGAATTGGTCCTGGGCAGTCTCTCGCAGGCGGCTCGCGCTGTCCGCCGGACCGAGCGGTTCGGCCAGATACGAGATTTCGGCGCGCCAGAAGGGCAGCTTGTCGAGCACCCGCGTGATCCGAAAACGGCGGGCGCCCTGCGCGACGATATAGAGGCGTCCCTCCGGTAGCTTCGTCACCTCCCGGATGACCGCGCTCGTGCCGATGGCCACCGGATCAAGCGCATCGCCCACGTCCGTTTCGCTGCGGTTGAGCAGCACGCCGAAAGGGCGGTGCTCGCGGATGCAGCCCGCCATCATCTCCTTATAGCGGTCCTCGAAGATATGCAGCCGTATCGCGGCGCCGGGCAGCAAGACGGTGTTGAGGGGAAAAAGCCAAAAGTCGGATTCCATGCGCTGCACGAGGAGCTATGCTTGGTGTGCGAACTCCTCTTCCCACGCGTGCGCGATGCTCGCGAGCGTGCCCTCGTCCACCTTTTCGGGGTCGTCTTCGAAATCGTCGAGTTCGGTGACCAATCGTAAGAGCTCAGGCAAGGGAACCTGTTTCGGATCTTCCTCCGGATACGCTTGAGCCAATTCGAAACCAATGTCCTCGACGTCGTGCCAAGTCAATCCCACTGCCATCACCCCCTCACCGATACGAGAGCCGTTTCGTTGAACAAGCGGCCTCCCGCACCCTTTGTCAGACGATGCCCAGGATGTTATAGCCCGCGTCGACGTAGAGAATCTGACCGGTGACGGCCGTCGCAAGATCGCTCGCCAAGAACACGGCCGCGTTGCCGACGTCTTCAGCCAGCGCGTTGCGCCGCAGCGGCGCTTTTGCCGCGACTTCGGAGAGGATCTTGCTGAAATCCCCGACCGCACGCGCCGAGGCGGTCTTGATCGGTCCCGCGGAAATGGCGTTCACGCGAATGCCGCCCATCTCACCCAGATCGACGGCGAGGTAGCGGACCGAAGCTTCCAGTGCCGCTTTGGCGACGCCCATGACGTTGTAGTTCATCACGGCCCGCACCGAGCCCAAGTACGTCATCGCCATCACCGACGCGCGTTCGGCCATGAGCGGCTGCAGCGCGCGGCACAGCGCGACCAGCGAAAATGCGCTGATGTCGAGCGCCAGCGCAAAACCGGAGCGCGTCGTCGAGAAGAACTTGCCGCTCAATTCCTCGCGCCGTGCAAACGCCAGGCTGTGCACCAAGGTGTCGAGCCGCAGGTTGCGCGCGGCGATGAACTCGTGCAGCGCGGCGATGCTCTCATCCTTCGAGACGTCGCACATGGTGGTCGCCGCATCGCCCAATTCGCGGGCAAGTTTTTCGACCTCGGCCTGCGTGCGCTCGCCTTCATAGGTCAGGATGAGCGACGCGCCGTGGGCGTGCAACGCGCGAGCGATCGCCGTGGCGATGCTCCAACGATTGGCAACGCCCAGAACGCAGGCCGTCTTCCCGGATAACAATGCCATCGGCGCGTTAGCGGCCCGACTCGAAGCGCTTGGCGATCGCATCCCAGTTCACGACGTTCCACCAGGCGGCGAGATACTCGGGCCGGCGGTTCTGGTATTTCAGATAGTAGGCGTGCTCCCAGACGTCGTTGCCGAGAATCGGATAGGCGCCCTGTGACATGGGATTGTCCTGATTGGCCGTGCTCGTGATTTGCAGCTTGCCTTCACGTCCGCGTACGAGCCACGCCCAGCCGCTGCCGAATTGCTTTGCACCGGCTTCGTTGAACTGTTTCTTGAACGTCTCGAAATCACCGAAGTTCTGGCGCAGCGCATCCGCGAGCTTGCCCGCCGGTTCGCCGCCGCCGTTGGGCTTCATGATAGTCCAAAACATGCTGTGATTGACATGGCCACCGCCATTGTTGCGCACGGTAGTGCGGATGTCTTCCGGTACGGCGCCCAGATCGCGGATGAGCTCCTCGGCACTTTTGCCGCTGAGTTCAGGGTGCTTCTCAAGCGCGGCGTTGAGATTGTTGACGTACGCCGCGTGGTGCTTGTCGTGATGCAGCGTCATCGTTTGCGTATCGATGTACGGTTCGAGCGAATCGTAGCCGTAGGGAAGCGGCGGCAATTCATGTGCCATGGTTGCAAACCTCCAGTGTATGGTCGCGTGGGGACGATGTTGACGAGGCTACCGAATTGTACGCGGGCGGCGCAAGTCCTAGTCCGGAAACGGCGTCGCATGACTTTCGGCGGCGGACGTGGTACACGCGTCATGCTACTGCCGTGCACATCACCGTTCGCTTTTTTGCGGCGCACCGGGAAGCAACCGGACAGCCGACGCTGGCACTCGAGCTCCCCGAAGGCACGAGCGCGGCCACGGCGTTCGAGCGCGTGTGCGCGCGCTTTCCGGCGCTGAAGCAAGCAGCTGCCGGCGTCGCGTTCGCCGTCAACCAAGCGCACACGAGCGGCGAGCACGTGCTGCACGCAGGTGACGAGCTGGCGTTCCTGCCGCCCATGTCCGGCGGCTGATGCAGCGCTTCGAATTGACGCCGCTGCCGCTCGACGAAGGCGCCATCGTCGCATCCGTCCAAGCGCCGGGCGCGGGCGCGGTGGTCAGCTTTGCCGGGCGCGTGCGCGATCATGCGCGCGGCCGTCAGGTCGTGCAGCTCGAGTACGATGCCTATCCGGAAATGGCCGAACGCGTCTTCGCCCAGATCGCGGCGGAAGCCAAAGAGAAGTTTGCGGTTGTCGACATCGCGGTGCATCATCGCAGCGGCAGCTTTTGGTCGGCGACCTGAGCGTCGT
>DATGHT010000128.1:0-2468 GCA_035307865.1 Candidatus Eremiobacteraceae bacterium
CGGCCATCCATTCCTTTTGGCCCAAAGCCATGGTGAGAACGAACGTGCCGTCGTAGCGGTAGAAAAGGGCATCCTTGTAGAATGAGAAGACGACTGCAGCCATCGCGGCAAACGCCAGCGCCGGCAACAGCCACCATATTCGGGCGTCCTGTCCAAATCGAGCTGCGAAATACTTGCGATAAGGCAGAGTCCGTCTTCCTGCGATTACGGCACCAGCGATGCGATCATGCATGATTGGTGGAGCGCCGATTCGTCGATGTCGCCGAGTCGAAAACAATCGAGCTTTTCGAGTGGTATTTCTCCTTTGAAGAGACAAGTGTGGCAAGCACCGCGTCGACGACGTAATCCACGTCATCTTCGTTCATGGCAGGATGAAGCGGAAGCCGCACAAGGCGTGCCGCGACATCCTCGGTCACCGCAAGGCTCCCGCAGGGCCGCCCGTAGCGGAGCCCGGCCGGCGAATTGTGCAGCGGCACGTAGTGACTGAGGCAGTTGACGCCGCGGGCACGGAGCTGTCGCAAAAATTCTTTGCGCATTTCCGGCGCCGGAAGCAGAACGTAGAAGATGTGGCCATTGTGCCAATGCTCGACCGGCGGATGGGGACAGCGCAGCAGGCCATCGGCTTCGGCAGCCGCGAGCTTTGCGCTGTATCGGTCCCACAGCTTGCGGCGATGTGCCGTGATGTCCTGTCCCTCTTCCAGCTGCGCCATCAGGAACGCGGCGATCAGTTCGCTCGGCAGGAACGATGAGCCGATGTCGACCCAGGAGTACTTGTCGACTTCGCCGCGGTCGAACCGCAGCCGGTTGGTGCCTTTCTGCCAGACGATTTCGGCACGCTCGACCAAGGCGGCGTCGTTCACCAGCAGCGCGCCGCCTTCGCCGGAGATGACGTTCTTGGTTTCGTGAAAGCTCAGCGCCGCGAGTTGTCCGAGGCTGCCAAGCGGCTTGTCATGCCAGCGGGCGTAGTGGGCCTGGGCCGCATCCTCCACGACCATCAGCGCGTTTTCCTGCGCGATCCGGCCGACGACGTCCATTTGGCAGGCGACGCCGGCGTAATGCACGACGCAGATCGCCCGGGTGCGAGCGGTGATCGCTGCCGCTATCTTCGACTCATCGATGTTGAGTGTATCCGGCCGGATGTCGACAAACACGGGCACGGCGCCGCGCAGCACGAAAGCGTTCGCCGTGCTCACGAACGTGAACGACGGCATGATGACTTCATCACCGGGCTCGACGCCGGACAGCATTGCCGCCATTTCCAGCGCCGCGGTGCAGGAATGGGTGAGCAGGGCGCGCGGCGCGCCATAGAGCGACTGCAGATAGGCGTGGCAACGCCGCGTGAAGTCTCCGTCACCCGAAAGCTGTTTGCGCTCGATCGCCTCAGCGATGTAGTCGAATTCGCGCGATCGTGGGCACGGTTGGTTGAACAGGACGACGCGCATTCCGAGCGCTTTCACCGGGCCGCACAACGCAGGGTTTGGGCAAGGTCTGCGGCGTGAGAGCCGACGGATTGTGCGAGCGGAACTTTGCCAGAACCGGGCGCCGGCGTACCACGGCGCAGGATCGACAAAAAGCGCTGCCCGGTCAATGCGGTCGGCGCCCTGCGGCGGCTTTTTGCCCTCAGGCGGAGCGCCGACCAGGTCCGGCGCGCTGCGACTGAAAACATATTTGGTAGAGGGTAGGAACGCCCCGGCACGGCCAAATTCAAAAGCGGATTCAAAGCTCCGGCCCGCCCGAGGAGATAAAACATACCGAAAACGTGATCGCGTCGGCGTCCCGTTTCGCTGCGCACTCGGACTTCCCGGACTTGCCCGCTGCGGTAGTATGAGTATGATACGCGTTCTTTACGTAGCTTGACTTCACGCGAACTCTCGACTGTTCTGCTCTCAACCCTCTCGGGGCTGTTGAGAGTTTCTTCAACGACAGGGAATGCATCGTTTTGGCGGACCATGACGGCCGCCATGTGGAGGAGCACTATGAGGAAGATCGCACTCGCCTTTGCTATCTTGGGGACGACCCTCACGACCGCTCTGTTCACCGCGCCCGCGCACGCTCAGGCGACGCGGACGTGGGTGTCGGGCGTTGGCGATGACGCCAATCCGTGCAGCCGCACGGCACCGTGCAAGACCTGGGCCGGCGCCATCTCGAAGACCGCGCCCGGCGGCGAGATCGACGCGCTCGATCCGGGCGGCTTCGGCGCGCTCACCATCACCAAGTCGATCACGCTCGACGGCGGCGGCGGCCAAGTCGCCTCGGTTCTGGTCGCCGGCACCAACGGTATCGTGGTTGCCGCCGCATCGACCGACTTTGTCACCCTGCGTAACCTGCGGTTCGACGGCCTGCTCGGCAACGGCACCGGTCAGGCCGGCACCCCCGGCACCAACGGCATCAACTACATCTCCGGTGCGCAGGTGACTGTCGACAACTGCGACATCTTCGGCTTAAACACCAACGGCATCAACGTGTCG
>DATGHT010000129.1:0-7163 GCA_035307865.1 Candidatus Eremiobacteraceae bacterium
CGCGAAGTCGATGTGGAGTAAGGCCAGACCGAGAAATAACGCGACCCCGACCGCCGCGCCCACCACGGCGGCCGCCACGTCGTTAGCGAATCGGCGTTGCGCAGCACGGAGGCATTCGCCGGTCACAAGCCCGGTGATGAGCGCAAGGAACAAGCTCGTCGCGGAGATCTGCCCCAGAAAATCCTCGAACGGCTCGCGTAAACTATTTTCGGGCAGCGAGATCAGAAACGCGGCCAAACCCGCACCCACCGCAGCGATGCGATTGAACCCGAAGCGTGCGGCCAGGCGCTCGGGCAACACGACTGCAAGCGCCAAACCCATGAAGCCAAACCCTATGTGGTACGCTTGAAAAAAGCGCTCGAGCAGCGGGCCGGGCGGCAAGAGGAAAAATGCGATCACCGTCCACGCACCAAACGCATAGAACGCTATCTGAACGGCAGCCCGGATAGCATCGAGGTGCGGCTCTTCCGCCCAGCGCCGCAGCACGGGAAATACGCGCAGCTCCAGCGCGTTGATGGCAGCGGCGATGCTGTCCGCGAACCGCGACTTCAAGCCGCCGGTCTTCCGATCAGGAACGGGATGCCGTGCGACGGCGCGCGCGCTCGGCTGCCCGAGCAACGAGTTCGCGGAAGAGCGCGCGGCTCGGCTCGTCGCGCTCGACCATATCTTCGGGATGCCATTGCACGCCCACATAAAAAGGATGATTGTCGCGCGCTTCCACCGCCTCAACGATCCCGTCGCGCGTCTTAGCGACTGCCACGAGGTCGTGCGGAATGCGCCGCAACGCCTGGTGGTGCATCGAATTCGTGTGCACCGTGCCGCCTCCGAAAAGCTCGTGCAGCTTGCTGCCGCGTTGCAGGTCCACCGCATGCGTCGGTTCCTGACGGCCGTGTTCCGGCACTTGCTGATGGCGCAGCTTGAGCCCGTTTTCTGATTCGTGCTGGTCGGGGATATCTTCCAGCAGCGTCCCTCCGAGCGCCACGTTCATCACCTGCGCGCCGCGGCAAATCGCGAGCGTTGGCAGATCCATGCGCTTTGCAGCCCGGGCTGCCGTCAGTTCGAACCGGTCGAGCGATTCGGGCGCCTTGAACACCGTGGGGTGCTCGCGGCCGCCGTAAGCCGCAGGATCGACGTCGGCTCCGCCCGGCAGCAACAAGCCGTCGAACTCCTGCAGCGTAGCTTCCACCGCTGCGTCGGTCGGAGTCACAAGCACCGGCTCTCCGCCTGCAGCTTCCACTGCCTTGCGATAAGAGCGCAGATACTCCGGCTTGACGGTACGCTCGGGGTCCGCGGTGATGGCGATGCGAGGTTTTTCCGCGCTCATGTCAGTGCTTCAAATTGCGCCCTGCGCGCACCGGCACCTTGAAAAAAAGAAGCCGGCTTGTTACAGCCGGCTTGCTTGATATGCGGTCCCCGCTTATAGCTTCCGAATAACCGCCGTGACTTTACCGAGAATTGTCGCGCGATCGGTATAGATCGGTTCCATGAACTTGTTCTCCGGCTGCAGCCGCACGCGGTTCTCTTCCTTATAAAAGCGTTTCACGGTTGCCTCGCCATCGATGTCGGCGACCACGATCTCGCCGTTGTTGGCGACTTGCTGCGGCGAAACGAGGACCAGATCGCCGTCGAGGATGGCCGCATCGACCATGGAGTCGCCTTTGACGCGAAGCATGAACGAGTCGGAGCGCTTGATGAAGCTGGAGGGAAGCGTGAATTCGTCTTCGATATTTTCGACTGCCGTGATGGGAACGCCGGCCGCAACCCGGCCGAGAATTGGAACCGTTATGACGTCGCGTGTCGCATCGGAACCCGACACCAAGGCACGCGGTTTGGTCGGATCGCGCCGGATCAGACCTTTTTTCTCCAGCGTGCGTAGATGGCATTGAACGGTGGAGCTGGACGAGAGGCCGACGCGCTCGCCGATCTCCCGGACCGACGGCGGATACCCATGCTCGCGGGTGAAGTCGCGGATAACGTCGAGTATCGCTTGTTGGCGTGGCGTTGTCTTGCGGTCCACTAAAAACTACCGCCCTTTCGTTTCTCTGCGAGCGCAAAAGAGGACGCTAGCGCCAGCGGTTAGGCTAACCGTGCGTTGGTTTATCTTACCACAGCGGTCCGCCAAATGCAAACGTCTGTTCGAAAGTCCTTGACAGGTCCAAGACACCGGGCTAGAATCAAGCCAAGCAAACATATGTTCGAAGCACCATCGGCCGGAGGTCGAAAAAGCCATGGATCGTAGTCGTCGCGTGCCAGGCGGCAGCCTGATTCCCCTCATTCAGTTGCTGTCCCTCGTGCTTGTTTTTGCCCTCCCCGCGCTTTGGGGGAGCAAGGTTTTCACGTCCAGCCCCGCCCGTTACGATCGGGTCGTCGTGCATCGTGGCGACACGCTCTGGACGCTTGTGTCCAGCCGGCTCACACCGTCTGAGGACGTGGGCGAAGCTGTCTACGAAGCGTTCACCATTAACCATCTCAAGGCCGACGAACGATTGGCTCCGGGGCGCGTGCTGCTGCTGCCACAGCATCAATAAAACCGCCCCTTCTCATTTGCTGGCTGCGCCATAACCCATAGCCTTGATTTGACCGGGTTTTGGCGACTGTGTTATCCTTTGTTCATCGCTTTACGGCGGCTCCGGCGTTAGCTGGAGCCGTTCGCGAATACGGAGGGATATCTAAAGACCGTGGCGCTTTCGAGAGAACACAAGTCTTCTGTTATCGGGAAGTTCAAGCGCGCTGACAAGGACACCGGATCGGCCGAAGTTCAAATCGCGCTGCTCACCGAATCGATCAACGATCTCACCGAGCATCTCAAAGTTCACAAAAAAGACCATGCAAGCCGGCGCGGCTTGCTCATGAAGGTCGGCAAAAGGCGAAGGCTGCTTCGCTATTTGGAAACCGCCGATCTCGAGCGCTATCGCGCGATCGTTTCACAGCTCGGCTTGCGCCATTAAGAGCCGCTACCCGTTCTTTCGTTGCCGCTTGTCACCGCATTGCCGCCGACAGACCAATGCGTCCAGGGATGCTTTGCGTCCGGTCCGAAGTCGCTCCGAGTCACAAAATAGTTGAAAGTAAGAATCTAGGAGGATCCTTTTGCCAGAGTCCGTCAGCATGGAGCTGGGCGGGCGCCGCCTCACCTTGGAAACCGGTGAGCTAGCGCGCCAGGCCAGCGGCTCCGTTTTTGTACGCTACGGTGATACCTGCGTTCTCGTCGCAGTCACCGCAAGCTCCAATCCCCGCGAAGGTATCGATTTCTTCCCCCTGACCGTCGACTACGAAGAGCGCATGTACGCTGCCGGGAAAATCCCCGGAGGCTTCATAAAGCGCGAAGGGCGGCCGTCTGAAAAGGCCACCCTCACGGCGCGGCTTATCGACCGCCCCATCCGTCCTCTTTTCCCGGATGGCTTCCGCCACGACATCCATGTGGTGTGCACCATCTTATCGGTCGATCCCGAGGTCGATCCCGACACCGTTGCGTTAGTGGGCGCGGGTGCCGCGCTCGCGGTGTCCGACATCCCGTTCGAGCACAACGTCGCAGGCGTGCGCGTCGGGCTCGTCAACGGCGAATACGTCGCGAACCCTGCCAAGTCGCAGCTCGACGAGAGTTCGCTCGACATGATCATGGCGGGAACCGATGATGCCGTGATGATGGTCGAGGGTGGCGCCAAGGAGATATCCGAGCAGCAGCTCCTGGCCGGCGTGGAATTTGGTCACGCACGCATTCGCGAGATCATTGCAATCATCGACGAGCTCGCTGCCAAAGCGGGAAAGCCCAAGCGGCAGTTCCCGTTGCATCTGCCCTCGCCGGTCATGCAGTCATTCGTCAACCAGGCGTTTGGCGGCGATATCGCGCGTGCCATGCGCGTCACCTCCAAGCAGGAACGCAATCGCGCCTTTGATGTGATCTCACGCGAAGAAGCGCTGCGCCGCGTCGTGGGCCACCAGTACGAGGCGGAGCTCAAGCCGCTGCTCGAAGATGCGCGCAATCATGACTTCGATAAGTGCGTGAAGATCCGGGAAGAGGAAGAACTGCGCACGATGGTGGTCGACGAGGGGATGAGGCCGGATGGTCGCCGTACCGACGAGGTTCGGCCGATCTCATGCCGCATCACCGTCGTCCCCAGGGCGCACGGGTCTGCGCTGTTCACTCGCGGTGAGACGCAGATCTTCACCGCAGCGACGTTGGGATCGCTTTCCGACGAACAGCGCATCGACGGCCTCGGCCCGCAAACGTTCAAGCGCTACATGCACCACTACAACTTTCCACCGTTCTCCGTCGGCGAGACGCGTCCGATGCGCGGCCCGGGCCGCCGGGAGATCGGTCACGGCCATTTGGCGGAGCGCGCGCTCATTCCGATGCTGCCGGCGCCCGACGAATTCCCGTACACGCTCCGGCTCGTCTCGGAGACGCTCGAAAGCAACGGCTCGTCCTCGATGGGCTCGGTGTGCGCTTCAACCCTCGCGCTGATGGATGCGGGCGTGCCGCTGCGCAAGCACGTCGGCGGAATCGCCATGGGTCTCATCCTCAAAGATGGCCGGCCCGGCATTCTCACCGACATCCAAGGCCTGGAAGATGCGCTCGGAGAGATGGACTTCAAGGTCGCGGGCACGACAGACGGCATCACCGCCGTGCAGATGGACATCAAGGTGCGCGGCATCACGATCGAAATCATGCGGCGCGCGATGGATCAGGCGCGCGACGGCCGGCTCTTCGTCATCAGCAAGCTCAAAGAGACGCTGGCTGGTCCGCGGCGCGGCCTTTCGAAATTCGCACCGCGCATGTTCGTGCTGGAGATCCATCCCGACAAGATCAAAGACATCATCGGGCCAGGCGGTAAAGTCATCAACAAGATCGTCGCCGAAACCGGCGCGAAGGTCGACATCGAAAATGATGGCCGCGTGTTCATCTCCTCGCCGGATGCGGATTCCGGCGAAAAAGCCAAACGCATGGTGGAAGACATCGCACGCGACGTCGAAGTCGGTGAAGTCTACACGGGTGTCGTGAAGCGCATCATGAACTTCGGCGCATTCGTGCAGATCTTACCCGGTAAAGAAGGCCTGGTGCACATTTCGCAGCTCGCGCCGCATCGCGTGAACCGCGTCGAGGACGAAGTGCAAATCGGCGACGAGGTCATCGTGCGCGTGACGGAGATCGACAGCCAAGGGCGCATCAATCTCACGCGCAAAGGCATGCTCGAACCCGCACAGACCTAAGGTGAGACGGGCGGCGGCAACAAACCCGCCGCTCGTTGCACGTTGACGAGCGCGATGCGCAGGCCCGCCAGCGCTGCGATGTTTTGGTTTTGGGCTTGCGTGCTTGCGAGCAACGCGTTGGAGAGCTCGAGCGACGTGCCCACCCCGGCCCGGAAGCGAATCTGACTCACGCGCAAGTTCTCTTGCGCGGAGGTCTGCGCCGATTTGGCGGCGTCGAGCTGCGCGAGCGCAGCGCTATAGTTGAGGTAGGCCTGGCGTACCTCCAAGTCGACGCCGTTGTTCAATTGCTTGAGATTGATCTTCGCCTTGTCGACTTGCGCGCGCGCTTGGACGATCCGCCCGTGCGTTAAGCCGCCGTCGAAGAGCTTCCAAGTGACCGCGAGCGTTTCCGAGAGTTGCGGCTGCGGCACGTTTTCGAAGTTTGGTTTCGAGGAAGCGTCTTCAACGGTGAGGTTGACCGCGGGGAGCGTTGCCGCGCGCGCAATGGTGACGGCGAGATCGGCGATCGCGACTGCGTCTTGCGCAGCCGCCAATTCCGGACGATTATGGGCTTGCTCCAAGAGATCGGTCAGCGTGTAGGACGGGGTGCGAGCTTCCAGCGGCTCGGTGGGCGTGATGATGCTGCCCAAATTGATGTTGAGCAGGTTTGCGAGTTGAGCGTTGGCGAGCGCCGCCGCATTGTGCGCTTGGATCGCCGCAACCCGTGAATTGGCGCGCGTCACCTCTTGCTGCAGCACATCCGCGCGGGCGGCGGTGCCCGCCTTGAAGAGCTGTTCGGACACGGTGAGATTTTGTTCCGCCACGCTGACGGCTTCATCGGCCACGGCCGCCGCCCGCTGCGTTTGCGCGAGTTGGAAGTACGCATTCGTGACGTCGCGGACCACCGTCGAGCGCGTCGCCGCGAGCTGGCTTTGCGCGCCGGCCAGGTTCGCAGCCGCTTGCCCGATCGCCGCTTGCCCGGAGCCGCCCGAGTATAAAGCGTACTGCAAGGTCGCATTCACGTTGTTCAGGTTTTGGGCCGAGACTTCGATGGTTTTGAACTGCGGCGGTCCGGTGGGGCTGGGCACCGGAAAGGTAAACGCTCCGGCGTTTTGCGTGTGGACGTATGAATAGCCGGCCGAGAGGCTCGGCGACCGCACCGAGCGGGCTTGAATGACTTGCCCCTCCGCTGCACGTTCGTCAGCGAGCGCCGCCTGGTAGTTCAAGTTATTGGCAAGCGCCAAAGCCAGCGCATCGTGCAGTGTGAGCGAGACCTGGGGCCCGGTGGTCTCGTCCTGCGCCGAAGCGCGCGCAATCGTGGCAGTCATCATGACGCTGCACGCCACCAGGGCGCAAATTATCGTCCGCACTTTGATGTCCCTCAATGCTCGTTGCATGGTTCCCGTTGCGAAAAGTAGTTTAGCGCCATATTGTTAAGCGCTTTACTATTCCCCTTGCGAAGCCCCGGGCCCAAAGGACCGCGCGATGGTCTTGCCGCAGCAAGCAGCCGGTGTGAGCGTCTGCTTCCCGGGCAAAGGAGAGTGTGCGGCGATGCTGGTTGAGAAGGCGCGTGTAAGACCATGCTTTGCTCTCTTTGCGAGCGCGGTGATCCTCACGCTTGTTTCCTGTTCTGGGACGTCAACGGTTGTACCGCGGCTGCGTGCGAGTGCGGCGCCGTCTCCCACCCTGCCGGCAGCACCCGCGACGACCCCGGTGACTCACGTTGTCATTCTCGTACAGGAAAACCGGAGCTTCGACTCGCTGTTCAGCGGTTACCCAGGCGCCGTCTCTGCCAGCAGCGGCACGACGCATAACGGTCAGATCATACCCTTGCAAACCATCGGCCTTGAGGATGGCTTCGACATCGATCACGACCACAGCACCTTCGTAACTGAGTACGACGGCGGCAAGATGGATGGGTTCGATGAAACCACCTTCTTTACGCCGGGATCGACGCCGGTGTCGGCGGGGACGTA
>DATGHT010000130.1:0-6287 GCA_035307865.1 Candidatus Eremiobacteraceae bacterium
TGCGGTAGCATATGCAGTACCTCGTACACCATGTCGGTTTGGTGCTGCAGCTCACGTGGGCGCACATGTTGCTCGTGGGTTGCGCGCTTGCGATCGCATTGCTGATCGCGGCGCCGATCTCCGTGTTCATCACTCGCAGGCGGCGCTTCGAGCCGCTCGTGCTGGGTGTCTTCGGTGTCATCTACACCATACCGAGCCTTGCGCTGTTCGCATTTCTGATCCCGGTGCTGGGGCTCGGCTTTTGGACCGCTGTCGTCGCGCTCGCGGCCTATGCGCAGATGATCCTCATTCGTAATTTCTCCGCTGCGCTGTTGAGCGTTGATCCGGCCGTTCGCGAGGCAGCTTACGGCATGGGAATGGACAGCTTGCAAGCCTTGTGGCGGGTTGAGCGGCCACTGGCGATGCCGATCGCCATCGCAGGCGTGCGGCTGGCAGCGGTGTCCCTGATCGGCATCGCGACGGTTGCCGCGTGGATCAATGCCGGCGGAATCGGAACGCTCGTGCTCGACGGCATCCAGCACGACTACCCGCAGAAAGCGGTCGCTGGTGCTTTGGCAGCGGTCGCACTCGCGTTGGCGGTCGACTTTTCATTACGCCGAGTCGAGGCCGCGTACCGCCGCCATCTTACCCCGCGCTAGTCTTCAGAAGCTTGTCGCTCACGCTCGCAGCAGATTGCAGGCGAAGCTGCCGGCTTCATCCAGCCATGCCTGTTCGAAGCGAAAGTTCGCCGCGGATGCAAGCGCCGTCACGTCCTGCGTATCGAACTTATACGATGATTCGGTCCAGATCGTCTCGCCTGGTTCAAACCCGATCTCGAGATCGAGCTGCCGGATGGCGATGCGCTGCGAGGCGGCGCTCTCCAAGTGCATCTCCACCCGTCCGGTCCGTGCGTCGTAGCGGGCCCGATGCCGAAACGCCCGCAGGTCGAAGCCACCGCCGAGTTCGCGATTGATGCGCGCCAGGACGTTGCGATTGAATGCAGCCGTCACACCCTGTGGATCGTCGTAAGCGGCTTCGAGTGTCACCGCATCCTTTTTTAGATCGGTTCCCAACAGCAGCGCGTCGCCGGATTGCAACACGGCGCGAATGGATTGCAACAAGCGCACTGCTTCCGGCGGTTCGAAATTCCCGATATTGGACCCGAGGAAGAGCGCGAGCGTGCGGCCCGCGGGCGCCTTTGCGATCTGCCGTAAGCCTTCATTATAGTCGAACGGATAACTCTGAACCGTGAGCGCCGGATACTCCGCTTCGAGCGCGCGCGCCGCAGCCTCCAATGCCGTCCTGGAAATATCGATCGCCGTGTAGTGCAGGGTCGCGTTGCGGCGCAGCGCGGCATCCAGCAGGATCCGTGTTTTGATCGCGCTGCCGCTTCCCAATTCCACCAAGCGCACCGGCTGTACGAGATCGATCATCGCCTGCCCGTGCGTGCGAAAGATCTGCGTCTCCGCGCGCGTCAGATAATATTCGGGAAGGAGCGTGATCGCTTCGAAGAGCGTCGAACCCAAGTCGTCATAGAAATATTTGGCGGGTAACGTCTTGGGGCGCGCGGTCAAACCTGCGCGCACGTCTTCCGCAAAAGGCATCGCCGCTGATTCTTGGAAAACGATATGCGACCTTTACAGAAAGGATGCGTTTTGGAACGATCGATACAGCTCGCTGATGGCGCGGCGACGACCCTGGAATCGTGGGGTGAGCGCGGCCCTGCCGTCGTCTGCGTGCACGGGATCACGAGCTCGCGCAAGGCCTGGCAGCGCACGGCACAAGCACTTGCCGGTCGCATGCGCGTGTTCGCTTACGATCAGCGCGGGCACGGGGATTCCGCAGCAGTCGCCGGCCCGATGACGCTGCAGCGTTCGGTGCAAGATTTGCGCGACGTCGCGAGCGTCATCGGCGGCCCTATGTCATTGCTCGGCCACTCGTGGGGCGGCGCCGTCGTCATCCTCGGCGGGCACGAACCGTTTGCGCAAAAAGTCGTCGCTATCGACCCGATGCTGCGCGTCGAACCGGGTACGTGGCGGCGCGAGTATTTGGAAGACGCCGAACATGACTTCGCATTGGCTTGGCCGCAACGGCAATCAGCATTGCAAGAGCGCTTGAGCGCATGGGATCCGGTTGACGTCGCCGGCAAGCTGCACGCGGTTCGCCACATGCGTGCGAGCGCGATCGAACGGCTTGGATCGGACAACGACGTCGAACATGGCGGCTGGGACCTGCGGGCGGCGGTTCGCAATTACCCTCGACCGCTGCTCATCCTCGCGGCCGCGCCGGCGGAATCGACGCTCTCCACGGACGACGTCGCGTACCTGATGCGCGAAGCCGGACCAAAGGTCGAGCTTGAGGTCTTTTCCGACCAGGGCCATAACCTCCACCGCACCGCCTTCGAGCGCTATCTCGCGCGCACGGAATCGTTCTTGCTGCCGTAAACAAAACGGCGCGGCATTGCCGCGCCGTCGACTGCGCTCCCGTGAGGAGCTTCGCTTACGCCTTCGCCACCGTTTGATGCAGCTCGTGCAGGTCTTCCAGCATGTTGAGCGTCACCGCATCTTTGATGGCGCTTTGTTTGAATCCGACATCGTGCCGCATGTGCTCCGCTTTTTCGTCCGCGTGATTGTACCCTAGCACCTGAGCGTTGTGTTTTTTGATCGTTTCCGGGTCGGTTTTGCCCTTGCTGCGCACAAATTCTTCGAACTCGACGTACGTCGGCTTGCGGGTGCGGACGTAGGTCATCACTTCGTCCTTGTTCAGCCCCAGATTGCCGATCGTCAACGCGTCGAAGCCCGATCCGCACTCATTGTAACCTTCCGGCAAGAGTCCGGCAGCCGCCAGCGTTAATTTGGACCACAAGCGCGGGAGATGCACCGCCCCTAGCGGACCTGCTGTTCCCGAGCTGATGAGTGGAACGATTTTGGTTTGAGAAGCAACTGCCATGACATTCCTCCTTTAAGAATGACGTGCGTGCGTTGGTATGCGAGGCAAACGCGAACTCAGGCCAGCGCGCCTTCGCGCGCGTGCCGCGATTTGAAGGTGAGCTCCGCGACGCCGGACTTGTCGAGTTCGCCCAGCCCGGCAGCGACCATGCGGTCGAATTGGTCCTTGGCCGCTTGCGCCAGCGGCAGGTTCAGGTCGGCTTGTTTCGCGAGCGCGACCGCGATGCCCGAATCTTTGGCGGCGTGAGCTGCCGAGAAGTAGCACTCGTGCGCGCGATTTTGCATGTCTTCGCCGTCGGTGACGAGCACGCGCGAGCCGGCTCCCGTTTCGGCGAAGACCTCGCGCAGCATGGTGAGATCGAGACCCAGCGCGTCTGCCAGGCCAAGCCCTTCGGCCAAGCCTGCGGTGTTGATGTTCATGACCATGTTGACCAGCGCTTTGACTTGCGCGGCCTTGCCGCTTTCGCCGATGTACTTGAGCGAGCTGCTCAGCTTGCGCAGCATCGGCTTGGCGCGCTCGAAGGCTTCCTTACGGCCGCCCACCATGAGGTAGAGCGTGCCTTCCCGTGCCTGCGGGATCGAACTCGCCATGCACGCCTCGAGCGACTGCGCGCCACGCTGTTCCGCCAGCTGCTCGATGTCGACGTGAACCTGGGGAGTGATGGTCGCGCAGTTGACGAAGAGCCGCCCTTTGCTGCCGTTGAGCAGGCTATCGCCCGATTCCGCGAAGATCGATCGCATGGCTTTGTCATCGCTCACGACCGTGATGATGACATCGCTCTGCTCGACCACGCGCGCCAGCGTCTTGGCAGCCTCGGCGCCGATCTCAGCGGCCAGCGCTTGCGCTATCTCCGGCCGCGTATCGAACACGGCGGTGACGGTATACCCGACGTCTTTCAGCCGGCGGGCGATGTTCGCTCCCATCCGACCGACGCCGACGACCGAAACTCGCTCGCTCGTAGCCATTGCAACCTCCGCGGATGCGAAAACAGGCCCGAGCCCTTAGCTCGTGCGCAGGCCCGCAGCTTCAACACTTAGGGGTAGACACCTCGCAGGCTCGTCGCTTCGGCAACTCTGCCGACCGCCACCGCGTAGGCGCCGCGTCGCATATTCACTTTGTGCTTGCGGGCGCTGTCAAAGGTATCGCGGAACGCGCGCACCATGATGCGGCGCAACCGCTCGTTCACCTGATCCTCTTCCCAGAAGCTTTCTTGCAGGTCTTGGACCCATTCGAAGTACGAGACGGTCACGCCGCCCGCATTGGCGAGGATGTCCGGCAATACCATGATGCCGCGTTCGTGCAGAACGTCGTCCGCCTCAGGCATCGTCGGGCCGTTGGCCGCCTCGGCGACGATCTTGGCTCTGACGCGCCCCGCGTTATCCGCGGTGATGACTTTTTCCAATGCCGCCGGAATGAGGACGTCGCAGTCGTACTCCAGCACTTCTTTGTTGCTGATCTTGTCGCCGCCCGAGAATCCGACCACGCTACCCGTTTCTTGCTTGAAGGCGATCAGTTTTTTCACGTCCAGGCCGTTTGCGTTGGCGGCGCCGCCACGGCTGTCGGAAACCGCGACGATGCGAAAGCCTGCTTCGGACATGAGTTCGGCCGCGTGCAACCCGGCGTTTCCGAAGCCTTGGATGGCGACGCGAGCGCCCGGCCCCAGGCCGACCTCTTTCATCGCTTCCTCGATCACGTACAGGCAGCCGCGTGCAGTCGCCTTGTCTCGCCCCAGCGAGCCCCCGATCGCGATCGGCTTGCCGGTGACGACGCCTGGAATAGAATAACCCTTCTGCATGGAGAACGTATCCATGATCCAGGCCATGATCTGCGGGGTGGTATAGACGTCGGGTGCCGGGATGTCTTTTTCAGGTCCGATGATGATGGAGATTTCGCTCGTGAAGCGGCGCGTGAGATTTTCCAGTTCCTGCATCGACATGTTTTTGGGATCGCAGATCACTCCGCCCTTCGCGCCGCCGAAGGGAATGTTCACGAGCGAACACTTCCAGGTCATCCACATCGCGAGCGCTTTCACCTCGTCCAGCGTGACGTCGGGATGAAAGCGGATACCGCCCTTGCCTGGTCCGCGCGCCATGTTGTGCTGCACGCGATAGCCCTCGAAGACGCGATGCGCGCCCGAGTCCATGCGCACCGGCACCGACACGGTGAGCACGCGTTTCGGCTCGCGCAAGTAACCGTGAATGGACGCGTCGAGACCGATGATTTTTGCGACGTCGTCAAGCTGACGTTGCGCCATTTGCCAAACGTTGAGCGACGATTGAACAGCGGACCGATCTAGTGTCGAAGACATACGACCTCCGGAAAGCGGCAATCTGCCCTGGAAGGGACTCGAACCCCTATGGCCTTGCGGCCACTGGTACCTGAAACCAGCGCGTCTACCAATTCCGCCACCAGGGCACGCATGAGCGCGGCAGGGGCAAAAAGCGCCAGTATTAGGCTTCGGCACCTCCGGGCGGCGCTCTTTTTGGTTTGCTCCGGGGCGTGCGACTAATTTTTCTGTGACGGCGTGGGCTGCGGCGACGGCATTTCAAAGTCCGGTTGCGAGCTATTGATGCGGACTCCCGACAGCATATCGCGCCACGCGCGTTCGATCGCCGGATCCAGGCTCGCGAAGCTGTGTTCGCCGCGCGGCTGCTCGTAGTAATGGCTTTCGATGCCGTTGCTCGTCAGCCAAGCAGAGGCCGCCTTTATGTAGCGAGGCTTGACGAACGTGTCGTCCCCGCCGGCCACCATAAAAACTTGCTTGCCGCGCAGGTTCCGGCCTACCGCGGACAAGTCGTCGTTCGTGAACGTGCCTCCAATGCTCAAGAACGCCGTCCAGCGGTCGGCGTGCGCCGGTCCGATCTTGAAGAGCGCGATGCCTCCCAGTGAAACTCCCGCAAGATAAACGCGTCTGCGGTCGACGGAAAAGGCTGCTTCGGTCGCGTCGAGCGCATCGTAGGTGTCGCTCGCCGCAGCGGCGCTTGCGATGTCGTCACCGCGCGCCCACGGAAGCGCGAGGAGCACCCCGGTAGCGCTCGCGAGTTGCCGTAGCTGCGCCAGGGACAAGAGCTCATTTTCGGATTGATCCGCCGCATGCAGCATCACGACGAGCGGCGCGCTTTTCTGCGCGCTGTATGCCGGCGGCACGAACACGCTGAGCGGCTGCACGCTGTTATCGTATTTCGACTCGATGAGGGTGCTGCCCGCATCGCGGATCGACCCGACGCCGCGGTAATGTCCGCTGACGAGTTGGTCGATCAAACCTTCTTCCAACGATGCGAGCAAGGCGGCGCTACCATCTGCCTGCGTGCCGGGATCGTCCTCCGCTAACCGCGCCAGTTCCGAATCCAGACGTGTCT
>DATGHT010000131.1:0-2423 GCA_035307865.1 Candidatus Eremiobacteraceae bacterium
CGACGCGCCTGTGCCGGTGCCGCCGCCCATGCCGGCAGTGATGAAGACCAGGTCGGTGCCTTCGACCAACAGCGAGAGATCGTCGCGCGATTCGTCCGCTGCCTGGCGTCCGATCTCCGGATCCGCGCCCGCTCCCAGCCCGCGCGTGAGGTTCTGACCGATCTGGACCGTGTTCTCGGTGCGCGCAGACTTGAGCGCCTGCACGTCCGTGTTGACGGCGAAGAACTCGGCGCCTTTGATTCCGGAGTCCACCATCCGGTTGATGGCGTTACAGCCTCCACCCCCAATCCCGATAACTTTGATCGTGGCCATGTGTTCGGGAACGTAACGGCGCTGATCGGTCATTTGGTCTCCCTTCTTAGCATGCAAAGCAGTGCTGGCAATATCAGGCGAGGTTGGCTTCGAGGTTCCGCTGCGTCGGCGGCGGCTGTGTGAATTCGTCATCCGAAAATGTCCGAGACCCAGGTGGAGACGCGCCCCCACACGCCTTTACCGTTGGTGCGCGCGGGCTGCATGGCACCGTCCTGCTTCGCGCCGAACAGCGCGAGGCCCACGGCTGCGGCATAGCCGGGGTGTTTCAGCGTTTCGTTCAAGCCGCCGATGTGCATGGGAACCCCGATGCGTGCCGGCAAGTCGAAGATATCCGCTGCGAGTGCATCGATGCCGGTCAGCTCCGCACCGCCGCCGGTGAGCACGAGCTCGGCGAGCATGACTTCGGGCGGGCAATTCTCCGCCAGGTTCGAGCGGACGAGCTTGAAGATCTCCGTCGTGCGCGCCACGATGATCTGGCGCAGGAAATGCTTGGCTGCGGGCCGGGTGGTGCGGCCCGAGAGCGCTTTGACTTCGAAGGTCTCATCGCCGAGCTCGGTTGCCACGTTGGCCGTGCCGTATTGCTGCTTGATGCTTTCCGCCTCGCCGAAGCTCGTCTTTAATCCTAAGGCGATGTCATTGGTGATGGCATTGCCGCCGACCGGCACCGTCCAGGTGTGGTAAACCCCACCGCCCCAGTACACGGCGACGTCGGTCGTGCCGCCGCCGATATCGAGCAGCACGACGCCGGCATTGCGCTCCTCCGGCAGAAGCACGGCTGTGCCCGAAGCCAAAGGCTGGAAGACGACGCCGGCGGGTTCTATGCCCGCGCGGTGCACGCACTTGAGAACGTTTGCGATGAACGACGAGCCCGCGGTGACGATGTGCGTGTTGACCTCCAGCCGGGCTCCCGACATGCCGACTGGATCGGTGATGCCGTTTTGGCCGTCGACCGCGTACTCGCGCGGCAGCGTGTGAATGAGCTGACGCTCTGCCGGAAGACTGATGATGGTGCTGGCGTCGACCACACGCTTGACGTCGAGCGGGACGACCTCCCGCTCGTCGCCGCTCACGGCGACGATGCCGTGAGAATTCTGGGAGCGGACGTGCTCGCCCGTGACCCCGACGAATGCCTCTGCAACGTGCAAGCCCGCCATGCGCTCGGCGCTTTCCATGGCGGACTCGATGGATCGAACCGTTTCCTCGAGATCGGTGACGACACCCTTGCGCAGCCCTAGGGAGGGAGCGACGCCGAATCCGATGATGTCGAGGGGACCTTCCTTTGCCGCGCTAGCGATGACCGCTGCCGTTTTCGTGGTGCCGATATCGAGCCCGCAGATTACCTCGCTACGTGCCAACGCGCATCCCCAATCGTCTTTGATCAGTCAAAAGCGATTTGCAAATCCTTTCCAAGTGTGCCGCGACATACCTCTTTGCGCCCTTGCGAATAAAATTCACCGGTAGAGCACCGTCGGCGTGCGAACGCTGCGCACGTCGATGTACGCGACGCGATCGGGTTCCGAAATTTTCGCGACGATGGCCTGAAAGACCGCAGCCTTCTTCGCAAGATCTGCGTCTTCGCCGAAAAGGACGCGCAAATTTCTGTCCGCTAGCGCGCTGATGCCCGTCGCCGGCGCGATTGCGACTTGCGAGACTTGCAGGCCGAGCGCGCGTAAGCGCTGCAACGCTTGCAGCGCTTGGCTCACATCGTGGCTGGCCAAACTGCTGCCGGCACGGATCGCGGCCGATGGCGGCGGCGTCACGAGCAACAAGGGCAAGGTCTCGGTCTCGCCGCGCTGGTCGCTGACCCGCAAAACACGCTGGCTGTCGTCGATGAGCGCGTAGCGCGGCAGCGGCTCCTCGCCGTTGCCCGCGAGCACGACGAGGGCGACAGGCTTGCGCTCCGTGACGTCGATGTGCAGCCTGTTGGGCCAGCGAACGGAAAGGCGCGCAGCCTCGACCCAGGGCAGGCGGGCGATGCGTGCGCTGATCGCACGGCGGTCGATGAGCCATGCGTTCTGGCCGGTTGGCAGCGCAGCCGCCTCGATCACTTGGCTGCGGGTCGTGTGCGAGATGCCGGAGATCGCCGCTATGGTCACGGCAAAGCGCGGGTC
>DATGHT010000132.1:0-4744 GCA_035307865.1 Candidatus Eremiobacteraceae bacterium
TGAATGAATTCCGGAGCAGCTGCCGCGTGGATCGTCACACGGCCGTAGTAGTAATTGCGCTTGCCCGCCGCAACCGCGATGCGCGGAAATTGTTGGATATCAAATTCTGCGACGTCATATGCGGCAATGCCCACGACCGGCAGACTTCGCGCCTGTGCCAAGCTCTTGGCGAACGCGACACCTATGCGCAGGCCCGTAAAAGAGCCCGGACCGATGCACACCGCGATCAACCCGATATCGTCGAGGCTCGCGTGAAACTCATCGAGCACTTGCTCTACGCCGACTAACAGCGATTCGAGCGCTTGACCGCGCGGGCAGAGCACGACCGCGCGATCGCTATCGTCCAACGCTGCCACTTCGACTGGCCCGGACGTCGATATTCCAAGGATCAAGCGCGCAGCGGTCACGTGCAACTCACGGTTTGGGCTACGCGTGCGGCTCGCGCGAGGCGAGCGCAGCGCGACGCCTCGACTCCAGACCCTTGATCGTGGCGAGCCGGCCGTGCTCCATGATGTGCAGCTCGATCTCCACGCTGCTGCCCGGCCACGAATTCGGTGCGCGTTCGGGCCATTCCACGAGGGTGACGGATGCGGAGTCGATATATTGGTCGAGGTCGAGCTCATCAACTGCGCCGGGCTCTTCGAGCCGATACAGGTCCAAGTGCCAAAGCGGAATCCGGCCGTGCGGATAGCAATGCGCGATGACAAACGTCGGACTGGTCGCGGGGCCCGCGCCCAGCGCCCTTGCAAAGGCGTCGACAAAAGTCGTCTTGCCGGCTCCAAGCGGCCCGCGCAGTAACACCACGTCGCCCGGCTGGCATGCCTGAGCGATCCGCTCTGCGAGCTCCCTTGTCGCGGCCTCGTCGCGAAGCGATAGCGTGATCGGGTCGCTCATGCTTTGCACCAATGCGCGCTTACCGTCCCTCTCGAAGGCCTCCTGCAGATCGCGAGAGCGGGAGCGCGGCGCGCGAAAATCGAATTGTGTTGTGTTGCAGCAGCGGAGGACAATCGCCGTCTCTCCGCTCTCGTTTTGGGGAGTTATTCTTCGGTTTGGATACACCGGACGATCGACCGTCGCGCAACGGTCGCGAAAGCAAATCGGGCTCGGATTTGACCTTCGAGAACTACCGGCACAACACGCCGTCTGACCGCCTCTTGATGGTCAACGTCGAAGACGAGATGCGCAGGTCGTACCTCGACTACGCCATGAGCGTCATCGTGGCGCGCGCCTTACCCGACGTCCGCGACGGTCTCAAGCCCGTGCACCGCCGCATTCTCTACGCGATGTCGCAACTCGGACTCAACCCCGACAAGCCGCATCGCAAGTGCGCAGGCACGGTGGGCGAGGTCCTCAAGAATTATCATCCTCACGGCGACGTCTCCGTGTACGACGCGCTCGTCCGCATGGCCCAAGATTTCAGCCTGCGCTACCCGCTCATCGGAGGCCATGGCAATTTTGGCTCCGTTGACGGCGATCCGCCCGCTGCCATGCGCTACACCGAGGCGCGGCTCGCACCGCTGGCATTGGAGATGCTCGCGGACATCGATAAAGAAACGGTCGATTTCGTTCCTAACTACGATGCCTCGACCCGCGAGCCGACACTATTGCCGGCGCGTCTTCCCAATTTGCTCGTGAACGGCTCCTCGGGCATCGCGGTCGGCATGGCGACAAACATTCCCCCGCACAATTTGAGCGAGATCTGCGATGCGCTGACCGCCCTGATCGACGATCGCGCCATCAAGGATGAGAAGCTGCTCAAGATCGTGACCGGCCCCGACTTCCCCACCGGCGCCCTGATCTTAGGCCGCGAGGGCATCCGGCAAAGCTATCTGACCGGGCGCGGGTCGATTGTCATGCGCGCCAAACACGAGTTTGAGGAGCTGCGTGGCGGGCGACAGGCGATCATCATCACCGAAATCCCGTTCCAACTCAACAAGACGAAGCTGATCGAATCGATTGCCGAGCTCGTGACGCTCAAGAAGACGGCCGGAATCGCCGACTTGCGCGACGAGAGCGACCGCAAGGGCATGCGGATCGTCATCGAACTCAAACGCGAAG
Source organism: Candidatus Eremiobacteraceae bacterium (assembly GCA_035307865.1). Classification (GTDB taxonomy): domain Bacteria; phylum Vulcanimicrobiota; class Vulcanimicrobiia; order Eremiobacterales; family Eremiobacteraceae; genus JALYZS01. The sequence continues at coordinate 2,059 of DATGHT010000132.1, forward strand.
CACAAGCCCAACTGCTGCTCAACCAGCTCTACAAGCACACGCCATTGCAATCGTCTTTCGGCGTCAACAACGTCGCGTTGGTCGACGGGCAGCCGCGCACGCTGACGTTGCGCGAGATGCTCGAAGCATACATCGAGCACCGCAAGGTCGTCGTGACTCGCCGCACGCAGTTCGAGTTGCGCAAGGCCAAGGAACGCGCTCACATTTTGGAAGGCTATCGCATCGCGCTCGATCACATCGATGCGATCATCAAGCTCATTCGCGCGTCGGAAACCACGGAACAAGCCCGCGAAGGCTTGATGAAAAAATTCAGCCTGACGGAGATCCAGGCCAACGCCATCCTCGACCTGCGCCTGCAGCGCCTGGTCGCACTCGAACGCAAGAAGATCGAAGACGAGTACGTGGCCTTGCTCAAGACGATCGCCGGGCTGGAGGAGCTGCTGCGCAGCGAGCGCCGCATCTACGGCGTCGTCAAAGACGAAGTGGGCCAGCTCAAGAAGAAGTACGGCGACAAGCGGCGTACGCAGATCGTCGAGGCGGAGGGCGAGTTCGAGATCGAAGATCTCATCGCCGACACCGACGTGGTCATCACGGTCACGGCCGGCGGATACATCAAACGCCAAAACGTCGACACGTTCCGGGCGCAGAATCGCGGCGGACGCGGCATCACCGGCCTTGCGCTCAAAAAAGAAGACGTCGTTCGCCACATCTTCTCCGCGACGACCCACCAGCACGTGCTGTTCTTCACGAATAAGGGCCGGGTGCTGCGGCTGCGCGCGCACGAGATTCCGGATGCGTCGCGCCAAGCGCGCGGCACGGCGCTCGTCAATCTCTTGACCCTGCCGCCGGGTGAAACCGTGACCACGGTGTTACCCGTGCGCAAGCTCGGCACGGAAGATTATCTGGTGATGGTCACCAAGCGCGGCTTCATCAAGAAGACGGCGCTTTCGGAATTCGGCGGCGTCCGCCGTTCGGGGTTGATCGCCATCAGTCTCATGGAGGGCGACGAGCTGATGGGCGTCGTGCTCACCGACGGTAAAGCAGAGCTGCTCTTGGCGACGAGCGCGGGCTTCGCCATTCGCTTTGATGAGAAAACCGTGCGCCCGATGGGCCGCAACAGCCGCGGCGTGCGCGCCGTACGCCTCGGTGCAAAGGATACCGTGCAGGCCATGGACATCATCGGCAAGGATCGCCGTGAAGTGCTCGTGATCACCGAGAAAGGCTACGGCAAGCGCACCGCGATCGACCTGTACCGCAAGACCAATCGTGGCGGCAAGGGCATCAAGGCCTTCGCACGGACCGCCAAAAATGGCGATATCGTCGACCAGTTCCTCGTAAAACCCGACGACGACATCATGTTGATCTCAGGTCACGGCATCGTCATCCGTATGAAAGTATTTCAGATACGAGAAACCGGGCGCTCGGCGCAAGGCGTACGCGTGATGAAGCTGGATGAGGGCGACGTCGTCATCGCCGCTGCGAACGTCGGGAGGCGCGCTGAAGAGGCCGAGCGAGTCTAACCGCGAAGTTACCCCATCCAAATTCGAAGGAGAATGTCCGCCGTGAGCGATGCGTTAAACGTCAATCAATCCAATTTCCGCACCGAAGTGTTACAGTCGCCTAGCCCCGTGCTGGTTGATTTCTGGGCGCCGTGGTGCGGCCCGTGCCGCATGGTTGCCCCTGTGGTCGAAAAAGTCGCGCAGTCATTTCAGGGCCGTTTGAAGGTCGTCAAGCTCAACACCGACGACAATCCCAGCCTGGCGGGGCAGTACGAAGTTTCCGGCATTCCGTGTTTGATTCTCTTCAAAAATGGCGAACCGGTGGATCGCATCGTCGGTTACGTTCCGGAGAAGCAACTCGTCGGGATGGTGGAAAAGCACCTCGCTCCCGCCGCCTAGACGTTTCGGGCGCGATCCCCGAATCGCGTTCTGCTAAGTGAAGACTCCGCTGCAAGACATTCCCCCGGTGCATCGCTTCACCAGCGACCCCATCGTCGCCGGATTCGATGCCCTGCTGGGACATGCCGCGGTGCGCGCGTTTGTGCAGAGCGTGCTCGATGCGGCCCGAGAACGTGTCAGAGACGGTGCGGCGGTCGCTGATTTTGCGTCGTTGCGCGATGCCGTCGTCGTCGAGCTCTCGCACGCGCAGGCGCAAGGGCTCATTCCGGTCATCAACGGCACCGGCGTGTTGCTGCACACGAATTTCGGCCGTGCCCCGCTCGCGGAAACTGCATTAGCTGCAGCTGCCACGCTCGGGCGCGGTTACACGAATCTCGAGTACGACCTGATGGCCGGGCAGCGCGGCAGCCGGTACGATCGCGTCAGCCACCAACTGCGCGAGTTGACCGGCGCACAAGCTTCCTTGGTCGTCAACAATTGCGCGGCGGCGATCTTGCTGACGCTCGATACGTTTGCGCGCGACCGCGAGGTCATCGTGAGCCGCGGTCAGCTCATAGAAATCGGCGGCGGTTTCCGCTTGCCCGACGTCTTGCGCAAGAGCGGCGCCCTGCTGGTGGAAGTTGGCACCACGAACAAGACCTATGCACAAGACTACCGGTCAGCGGCCGGCCCCGCCACGGCCATGCTCATGCGCACCCATCCGAGCAACTACCGGATCGGGGGATTCACTGCGGAAGTTGGCTCCAAGGAGCTGGCGGCGCTCGCAAGAGAACTCGGCGTGCTCGCTT
>DATGHT010000133.1:0-3959 GCA_035307865.1 Candidatus Eremiobacteraceae bacterium
AGAGCTGCTTGGGCTGCGGGCACCGCCAGGTCGGAGGTCGCGCCGTCCGGACCGATGATGTGCCGGCGCTTCATGCCGGTGCGTTTCACGATCCACTCGTCGCTCGTATCCACCAGCTTTTCGAGATCTTCGTTGCTGAGGATACCGGGCGGAGCGTAGAAGCCGACGCCGGTGATGCTGGCGCCGTAGCTCGTCAAATGTTTAGCCCTTGGTCCGTGGGGCTTGCGGTTCGTCTTTTTGCTTGATGGCCAGGCGGCCGTCATAATAGCCGCAATTTTGGCACGCGTAATGCGGGCGACGAGGCTTCTTGCACTGCGGGCACGTGCTCAAACTAAACGCCTGGAGCTTCCACGTGCGCCGGCGGGTTCGGGTATTCGACTTGCTTCTTTTCTGTTTTGGGTTTGCCATGATGTCCTAAATCTATGCCGTGGCATGACTATTCGCAAGGGCACCATAAAGCTCACCTCACTGGCGCCGCATCGGTTCGTCGCGCTGTAGTTCGTCCCGTAAAGCGGCCAGGCCTGCCAAACGCTCGTCAATGACGGCTTCGTGACACGCACAGGCTACCTGATTGCGATTACCGCCGCACATCGGGCAGATGCCTTGACAATCCGCACTGCAAACCGCGGCCAATGGCTCGTCCACCTCAAGCAGTTGCGCCACCAAAGCGCTCAAGTCGATGTTGCGATCGACGAGCGGCGCCACGTCCGAGAACAACTCTTCTTCAGGATTGACGTCTTCGCTGAACGTCTCGTCGAACGCGATGTTCGCATCACGGGCGAAATCTTCCAAACAGCGCACGCAGGTCTCGCGTTCGGTGCCGCTCACTCGACCGTGCATGTGGACGCCATGGGATATGTGGGTCACCGTTCCGGTGACGCGTACGCCGTCGGGGTAGCGCTCCGCCAGCTCGCCTTGCAAGCGCAGCGGCGTGTCGATCTCAATCGCCTCGACGTCGGGATGAAACAAACGGTCAACTGGGATTTTCACGGTAGGATACACACGAAAGCCCGTCGTTGCTGGACGGGCCCTTCTTTCAATCAAATGATGGGGATTCCGGAGCTTAAGCGCGCCCCGAGTAGGCCTTATCCATTATAGAAACGGGGCGCCGCCGTGTCAATTGACCCGAGCCATGGGACGCGGCAGCCCGAGCGTTGCCAAGCAGGGCGCGCAAAGCGTCCGCAAAGCTCTTGACCGCTACCACCCGGATTCCAGGCGTGTTGCGAATCTCGTCATAGTTTTGAACCGGTACCAAAAACACCACGGCGCCGGATTTGATCGCCGCCCGGATCTTTTCGCGCGCGCCCTCGATGGGCAAAACGGTGCCGTCCGTTCCCAGCACGCCGGTGCCCGCGATGTCCTTACCCGCGCCGATGTCATGCCCCGTCAGCGTCCGGTAGATCTGTAGTGCGAACATCAGGCCGGCTGACGATCCGTTGATGTTGGGCAAGGTATAGGTCACATGCACCGGCAGCCGGTACGCTTCCGTGAGGAATTGGCCCGTCATGCCGAAGCGCGCCTTGCCGCGATAGCTAAATGTCGGACAGCTGGTCGCCTGCTGTTTTCCGGACCTGGTAAGCACGAGCGCGAAGGCAGTGCCCGGCGGACGCGAGGTTGTCGCGCGCGCCAGCGCGTCTGGATCTTGCACGGCCTTGCCCCCGATTTTCGAAATACGATCCCCGGGGCGGAAGCAGCGCGAACCCGGTGAACCGGGCACGGTTTTGATCACCACAAAATAGGAGCGCGCCTTCACCGGCAATCCTGCCGCCCGCTCCGCCACGATTTGCGCGTTCATCTGACTCTCTCGCATAGCGTCGAACAACTGACGATCCAAATCGCGGTCGCTCACCGTAGGCGGAACCAGATCCGACCGGCGGATTATTTCAAAGCCGGGCAAGAGCTTAGCGGCGATGTAAAATATCGGACGGCCCGGCAGCACGTCGACGTCGGTAAGATAGAAGTGGCCGGGTGGTGGCGTGTGGCCGGGAACGTTGATCGCGCGGCTGAGATCGACCGCCGCGCCGGGGCCGAAAATGATATAAGGAATCGGAAGAAAGCAGAGCACGGCGGTCAGTGCCGCGATGCAGCCGAGCACCAGCGCGGCGCGCGTGACCCAACGCCGTCTTCTTTCCGGCCACGTCATATCGGAATGGCGATCACGTGATCAGAGAGATCTCGTCTCCTGCGCTTGGCTGCCATTGGGCCGCACCTGTCCACGACCCGCGCCTGCGGCGAGCGTTTGGCGGCCTTTTTGCACCGAAGCGAGGGCCTTGGCCAAGCTGCCGTCGAGCTGCGCCAGCACTTGGTCGGCATATTCGTCCGCGCCACGCCGGATCTCGCGCGCGTGTGCTTCAGCTTCGGCGATGATTGCCTCGGCTTTATTGGTCGCGCTCACCGTCACTTCAGAATCGGACGTGGCTTTGTCTTTGGCTTGCTGCGCTTGCGTGACGAGGGTGTGCGCTTCTTCCTTCGCTTGTTCGAGCAGGCGATCGCGATCGCGGTTGACCTGCTTGGCGCGGCTGACATCGTCCGGCAGCGTGCTGCGCAACTTCTCGATGAGATCCAGCACGCGATCGGCGTTGACGACACGGCCGCCAAACGGCAGCCACATGCCATCCTTGACCACGCTTTCCAGTTTGTCGATGACGCGGTAAACGCTCATGCTGTTTTTCCTCCAGCCTGTTTCGCCCGGCGTTTCGGGGCACGAAGCCCTTGGCGCCGTTGCATAGCCCGCAAAACCGCAGCGGGCACGAATTCCGAGATGTCGCCCCCCAAAGAAAACACTTCCCGGACGGATGATGACGAGATGTACGCGTACTCGAGACTGGCCGGCAAGAACATCGTGTCGACTCCGTCACGCAGATTGCGGTTCAACAGCGCCATCGAAAACTCGTGTTCGAAATCGGAGACGATGCGCAAGCCCTTCACGATCAGCGAGCCGCCGCGGCGGCGCATGAAGTCCACCAGCAAGCCCTCGAAGCAGTCGACTTCCACGTTGGCGATGTCGCCGCAGACTTCGCGCAGCAATTCGACGCGCTGCGCCAAGCTGAACAGCGGCGTCTTGTTAGGGTTGGCGACGACCGCCACGATCAATCGCGGATAGTAGCGCGCCGCGCGCCGGATGATATCGAGATGGCCGTTCGTGACGGGATCGAAGCTTCCGGGATACACCGCAACCGTGGACGAGGGCACTTTGCCGTCGCGATACTTCATTTTCGCGCCGGCCGCCGGCGCGCACCGTTGCGAGCTGATCCGCGGCGCGGACGCTCCGCCTCCTGCGCGCTCTCTTCCGGCTGCGTTTGATCGCTGCTGCGCAAGACGGCAAACGTCAACGCGGTGTCGCCATATTTCGTCCGCTTGAGCAAGCGCATCGATGCGGGCAGCGTCGCTTGCGCGACAGTGGGATGCTCGAGCACGACGACCGCGCCCTCGGATAACAACCCGCGCTGCATCAGCATCGTCAATTCTTCGGCGGCACCGCGCTGGTAGGGCGGGTCGACGAGCACGATATCGAAGGTGCCGCGCAGCGTCCGCAGGGCCCGCAGTGCGCTCATCGGCAGAATGCGCCAGCAGTCTATGTTCCCCAACAGGCGCACGGCATTGCGGCGGATCGCCATGACCGCGGCCGCATCGCTATCGACGAAGACGACGGAGCGTGCCCCGCGCGACATCGCTTCAAAACCAAGCGCACCGGAGCCGGCGAACAAATCCAGGACGCGCGCGTCAGAGATGCGCTTGCCGAGCACGCCGAAAAGCGCCTCTCGAACTTTTGCAGAGGTCGGACGGGTCTTCTTGCCTTTGGGCGCGGCGAGGGTTTGACCCGCGCGCTCGCCTCCGGACAGCCGCATGCGTGGTAGTTGGACGCGCCGGCGCAAAACGCCCCCTGCGCGCCTTTAGTTTACGAGCTGATGCGCAGCGCGGAGTCGCGGTCTTGGCGTTCGAGAAAAGCCGCGAGGCGG
>DATGHT010000134.1:0-6496 GCA_035307865.1 Candidatus Eremiobacteraceae bacterium
GCGAAGCCGAGGCAAAGCAGCAGGTAGATCTCAAGGAAGTTCGTCCAGGCCGTCGCGTTCTCGAACGGATGCGCCGAGTTCGCGTTGTAGAAGCCGCCGCCGTTGGTGCCGAGCTCCTTGATGACCTCCTGCGACGCCATCGCGCCGCCGGTAAGCGTTTGCTTGAAGCCCTCGATCGACGTGACGTCCATGTAGGGATGGAAATTCTGCGGCATGCCCATCCACACGAGCAGCAGCGTGCCCACGATGGAGATCGGCAGCAACACGTACAGGCACGAGCGGGTCAGGTCAGCCCAAAAGTTGCCCAGCGTCTTGAGGTTCGTGCTTGCGAGGCCTCTGATGAGCGCGATGACGAGCGCGATGCCGACGCCGGCCGAGGTGAAGTTGTGCCATGCCAAGCCCATCATCTGCGACAGGTAGCTCAGGGAGCTCTCGCCCGCGTAGAACTGCCAATTGGTGTTGGTCGTGAAACTGATGGCGGTGTTGAACGCAAGATCCGGAGCCATGTTGGGGAATTTTTGTGGATTGAGCGGCAACCACGCCTGCGTACGCAGCAAGACATACAGAAAGAGAAAAGCCACCGCGCTAAAGGCCAGCGCCGCGAACAAATACGTGTACCAGGGCATTTCGCTTTCAGGGTTGATGCGGCAGACCTTGAAAATAGCATTTTCCACGGGCGCAAGAACCGGTGTCAAGAACGTCCGCTCGCCGGTGAAGATGCGCGCCATGAACAGCCCGAGCGGCTTGACCGAAACCAGCACCAGCGCGAATAGGACGAGGACTTGCAGCCAACCGATGGCAGTCATCAGCGCAGCTCCTAGAACTTCTCCGGCCGCAACATCGCGTAGGTCAAGTACGCGAGGCCGAACAGTGATAAGATGAGACCCAAAATCTGATCGAACATCATAGCCGCTCGAGTCCGATCGCATAGCGATCCATCAAGAAAAAACTGACCAGCACGACCACGAGTAGGATTGCATCAAGCATTGTGTGATTTCACCCGTCTTGCGCTAGAATTGGATGCCCGATTCAAGGACCGTCCGAAACTGACTGGCAGTGGCGCCCGCTGTACCGAAAGCAGCCCCGTGGGCAAAACTGCCGACGTTGACTTCCGAAAAGTCTGCACGGGCGAAGAACACACCGTGGCGGTATGCCGGCGTAAGCGTGTACGTCCAGGCGCTGCTGCCAGGTCCGTAACCCAACAGATTCGCATTTGCGCTCGTGTCGGTCGCAGTGCTGCCGTTTTTGCCGTACTCAACGCGCCCGGCCAAGTTCCAGTCGGAATTCACGGCGTATGTCGCATTGAGGACGCCGCCGAAGGCGTGCTCGCTGTTCTTATAACCCAAGGCCGCATTCGCAGGCGATTCGACGAACAGCGCGTAGGGCGCAAACGTCCACTTGCCGGTCGTGTAGGTCAACAGCGGATTGTACAGACGCTTGTTCGCGATCGACGAGGTCGGATTGCCGGGAGCGCTCGCATTGGGGACGACGAAGACGAATGCCAGGGTTGTGCTCGCGTTTGGGGTGTTGCTGATCTGGCCTTGAACGCCCAAACGGTTGCCGGAATAAAAACCATCGTCCACTTCGAGACCCGCGTTGAACTTGGCACCGGTGAAGTTGGCGCGCACGGCGCGGCTGACCGCGGTTTCCATGTTCCACACGATGCCGCGCTCGATATTCGGATTTTCGTAGGTATAGGTGCTCTCTTGTCCGGTGAAGGTCGCGAGTTTGCCCACCTCGATGTTGAAACTGGCGGTGGGGGCGTACATAGCGTACACCGACGGCAGCGCTCCATACAGGCTCGTGTTCGCTCCGTTTTGGATCGTGTTGTTCAGCGCGAAGCCAAGCACCGGAATGTTGTACGCCCCGGCGGCGAAGCCGTACCGGAACGTGCCCGCGTTCTTGTTGACGATGAGGAAGGCGTTGCTGATGTCGGTGCGGTTGCTGCGGTCGGCTCCGCCGGCGGTGTCAAAACTGCCTGAGGCGTTCACGCCGCTCGTGTACGCGGAAAAGAGGCTGAACACGCCATCAACCGTCAGCGGCCCCAACGTGAGGCTCGTCGAGGAAGGCGACGGCGATGGGCTTGGTGAGGGCGACGCAGGCGACGCGGTCGCGCCGCCGGCGGGTAGCGGCGTTTGTGTAGCGGCCGGCGTAGCCGTCGCCTGATCTGCAACGGCAACGTGCGGGCTGACGCACAAAAGCAAACCCAGCGCTCCACACACGAGGACCTGACGGTAATTCATGCGACCATCGTAATACGCGACGCAAGGTTGCGCCATCCTCCGCTCGGATGATCCGACCGGATGCATGCGACTAGCGGCATACGCCTACGTATGGAACCGTTGCTCGACGACGAGCAGGGAACCGTGATAATCTGGGGCCGGCCCGGCAAACATCGAGGGCTGCCCTGAAAATTTGTACAGCCGCCAGTGCAGCAGGATCGTTGCCTGCTTCGATTCGGCGAACTGCCCACCGATAAACAGAACATTTTGACCGAAGTCCACGTTGGTCAGCTTGCCTTGCGCGAACGTCCCCCGCATCGCATAGCGTCCGGCACCCAAAGCCAGCAGGGCGCTGCGGTTCAGCGCATGCGCATAGCTCACGACGATTTGCGGAGCGTCGTACGAGACCGCGTCCTGCGGCTGCGAAGCAGCGGCGTCGCGGTGCATCATATCATCGACGTAGTCGAGCGTGAAATCGCCTACTGCCGGATGCCACGCGAGCCAAGCAGCGTATTGTTTTTGCCGTCCGAGCGTCGCGAAGGCCGGTTGTTGCGGCAAGAAAAATCCCTCGACGAACCCGACTTGTTCGCCATTTGCGGTTGAAGCGGTGTCGATCTGATGAAACGCCGCGAAGGAAGCGTGCAATTCGACTCGGCCGCGATCGAGATTGTAGCGCAGCCTGTAACCTTCGCGGTTTGACCCCACCACCGTATTGTCTGCGAGCTGATAGTTCGATTTGAGCCAGACTCCCGGCCAGGACCATGCGACGCTCCACACGTTTTCGGGAGCGCCGTAGGGCAGAATCGCCGTCGCATAGCGGGGCTCGAACCGGAATCCCTCGACGCTTGCCATCATGTGGCCAATCGAGCGGCTCAGCGCCAAATGATAAAAGCCGCCGGGTTTTTGGCTCCCCGGCAGGAGCACGTGCTGCGCGTCGTACCAGGCGCGTCCGAGCTCTACCGTGGCGTCGAGCGCGCGCGTCGCATGAAACGCCGCGCGCACGCCGGCGATGGTTTGCTGTTGATCACCGAGGTCGCTCGTCGGCAGCGGCCCCTGGGGACCGGGATGCAGCGTCGGGTTGGCGCCGAAGAATGTCGTGGTGCTGATGATGTTCCCGCCGGTCGTGAGGTGTAGCAGGTCGGCGGAAAATCTTGTGCCGTTGCCGTGATCGACGACCGCGGACGCGAGCGTAAGACGTGCAACCGTTCCGGGTAATGCAGGCAGCGTCGCGTGGCTGAACTCGGCGGTCGCCGCACCCCGGTGCAAGGTCAGATCGACACCGTTGAGCGGCAATCCCGGCGGCGGCCTAGGCCAGCCGTCGAGCGTGGGCGATCCAGTGCCGAGCGATTCGGCAGGCGCGATCGTCAGCGCCGGAGTCACGTTGGTCAGTGCGGGCTGCACGAACACAAAGCGATCGGTTTGCGTGAGATCGAACCAGCCGCCTTTGATGCGCCACGCATCATCTGCCGCACCCAGCGAAACGGATGATGGAATCATGCCGCCCAGGCTCCAACTGTCGTCTTGGCCCGCGTGCGTGGGAAAGACCACCGAATAGGGAAGGGCCTGCGAGCCGACGTGCGGGTTGAGGACCGGCAGCAGCGATTCCGTCCAGTACGCGGCGTTCGTCACGCTGCCGTTGACGTACTCGAAAGCAGCGCTTACTTGGCCCTTCAGCCGTTTCGACGAATAGTTTTCCGAGAAGATCAGCTGGCCGACGCCCGCGACGCCGGGCGTGGTCGGAGCGCTAGAGAATGTGTCGTACGGCGTCATCGGCGAGAGTGGGTTGCCGGCGGCAAACCCAGCGCCTTCAGGGGGAATCGTTCCCGGCCCGTTCGTGGCTTGGTCGATGAACGAGCTCATGCCATCGAAGCTTGCTTCCCAGCGCGCGGGCACAGGCGGCGTGGCCGATGGGCTGGGCTGCGGCGTCGCATCAGCCAGCGCGTGCAGCCCGACGAGCGCAACGAGGGCAATCGCGAAGGAGCAGCCACCTGCAATGGCTCTTACATTTTTCATTCTTGCTTGTTTTATCCCGTGCGGCGAATTGTGCATCTGCCCTGTCGTGACCCGCTTGACCGACTGGGTGTTCAAATGATTCTAGATTTCTGCTAGCGAATGAATATGAACTTGCGCTTTTTTACGAGGCGGGGGTCACATCATGGCTGTATTCACGAAGACGAGCGTGCCGGCGCGCGCACATACTTTGCCGCGCGAATATTACACCGCCGAGGACATCTTCCGGCGTGAAGACGAGCTTATCTTCAGTCGCCGCTGGTTGTGCGTGGGGCGCGAAGAGCAATTGCCCGCAGCGGGGAGCTACTTTTTAGCCGAGGCCGCGGGGGAAAGCATTATCGTGGTGCGGGGCGCCGATGGAGCCGTGCGTGCCTTCTACAACGTCTGCCGCCACCGTGGCACGCGCATGTGCACGCAGGACCACGGCAAATTTCCCGGCGCCATCACCTGCCCGTACCACGCCTGGACGTACGGCTTGGACGGAGCGCTGACGGCTGCGCGCAACATGCAAGAGGTCGAAGGCTTTGACCGGTCCGAGTGGCCCCTCAAACCGGTCGCGCTCGCGTCTTGGGAAGGCTTCATCTTCATCAATTTGGCGGATCGCCCGCAGCCGTTTGCGGAAGCGTTTGCTCCGTTGCTCGGCCGCTTTAGCAAATGGCATATCGCAGATACCCGTGTCGCGAGCACTATCGAATACGACTTGCACTGCAACTGGAAGCTCATCTTCCAGAACTATTCCGAGTGTTACCACTGTCCGCTCGTGCATCCCGCGCTCGACAAACTCAGTCCGTCGCAGAGCGGGCGCAACGATCTGGGTGAGGGCCCCTTCTTGGGCGGCTATATGGAGCTGCGCGAGCACGGCACGAGCATGACCATGACCGGTCGATCGAAGAATCCGCCGCTGGGAGAGGTCAGCGGCGAAGAGCTCGACCACGTTTACTACTACGCCATTTTTCCGTCGCTGCTGTTGAGCTTGCATCCCGATTACATCATGGCGCATTTCGCACGGCCGCTCAGTGTGAACCGCACGCAGATCGTGTGCAAGTGGCTGTTCGACCCCAAGACGATGTCGCAGCCCGGCTTCGATCCGAGTGACGCTGTCGATTTCTGGGATATGACCAACCGTCAAGACTGGCACGTGTGCGAGCTCTCGCAGCTCGGCGTGCAGTCGCGCGCCTATACCCCAGGGCCATACGCCAACCAAGAAGGCCTGCTGTATCAATTCGATCGGAATTACCTGAAGGCAATGGAGAGCTAGTTGGCGCGCTCGCGCGTCATGCAAAGGATGCGGCGCGGGCTGAGCCTCATCGGCCCGGTGTTGTGCTGCCTGGGCTTCTTTTTTTGTTGGCAACCGGCCGCGAGCGTGAGGGCAGCAACAGTTTACGATCTGTCCGGATTGCACTGGCGCTCTATCGGACCCGCAGTCGCGGGTGGCCGGGTGGCCGCGGTCGCCGGCACGAATGCGAACGACTCGCTGTATTTCGTGGGGACCGCCGGCGGCGGCGTGTATCGCACGCGCGATGGCGGCGCCACTTGGGACGACGTCTTTGCGAAGCAGCCCGAGGCGTCGATCGGCGCGCTTGCGATCGCGCCGTCGAATCCAAATGTGGTGTGGGTGGGCACGGGCGAGTCAAAACCGCGCAACGACATCGCGCTCGGCTCGGGCGTGTGGCGTTCGCAAGACGGCGGCACGACCTGGCAGCGCCGCGGCCTCGCAGACACGGCACTCATCGCGCGCATCCTCGTCGACCCGCATCGTTCTAACACGGTTCTGGTGGGCGCGCTGGGCGATCCCTACAAAGATTCTACTGCGCGCGGTGTCTACCGCAGCGTTGACGGCGGAGCGTCGTGGCACCAGACGCTCTATGCCGGACCTGCCAGCGGCGTCAGCGATCTGGCGTGGGCTGCACAATCCGCTCGACTCGTGTTTGCTGGAGTGTGGCAATTCCGCCGACGGCCTTGGACCTTCACAAGCGGGGGTACGGCGGATGGATTGTACCGTTCGCGTGACGGCGGCATCACCTGGCGCAAGCTGCGCGGCAATGGTCTGCCCTCCGGACCGATGGGCCGCATCGGGATTGCGATCGCTCCGAGCGATGCGCGGCGCGTCTACGCACTGATCCAATCGAAAGCGGGAGCGTTGTGGCGCTCGGATGACGGCGGCGATCATTGGCGGCTCATGAGCGCCGACACGCTCATCAATCAGCGTCCCTTCTACATGAGCCGGCTCGAAGTCGACCCACGGGATGAAAATCACGTCTTCT